>JAISWQ010000071.1 GCA_031271025.1 Zoogloeaceae bacterium
CGCAAGACATACAAAACAACGATAACAGGTCATCGTTATAAAAAAGAACAAATACACGTGGTCTTTGATATGGATTGGTTGTCACTGTTTTCTGGGACCAGGTTGCAGAACGTATGAAATCTGCGCGGAATCGCACAAAACCGGATTGTGATATGCGTCAGGGGGTAAGCCAAAGTGGCGGTTGAGGGGGGAGGGGGCCATTTTCGTGCGAGGAGCGGAAGGCCCGTGGCGATCCATGCGTTTTTGGGATGGCTTTGTCGCTTTGCTCCTTGCCATGACGAGGTTTCCCGCTACTTTCAATCGCACCCGCGACAGGTTGATGAGAGATGCATGGCGAGCGCAATCCTGCTATTCTCGACTTCCCCTGACAAAAAATCCCCGTCAGCAAAAATCAGCGACAGCCCTTCAGGGCTGTCGGTCAAACGCCATTGGGAAGGGGTTTCTTTCCCCTCCCCAATGGCTACGGTCGAAACCCCGGCCTTCAGGCTGGGGTCCCGACCTCCGCACCTTTCTTACGGGCGGGGTTTCAAACCGGAGTTGGTTTTACGATGAAATTTCTGTTTTGGTTCTTGGTCGTCTGGCTGGTCTGGCGCTGGTGGCGCAGTGTGCGACGGCTTGGGGCACGCCGGGCGGCGGCGCGGGACGCGCAAGCATCTGGCGGCGTTGCGCCGGACTGGATGGTGCCCTGCGCCCATTGCGGTCTGCATGTGCCGCAGGCGGAAATGCTGATGGATGACGCCGGTCTCGCCTATTGCTCGGAAGCGCACCGGCGGCTGGGAGTACGACATGGGTGATCCGGTTTCTCAATGGGAACGCTATTGGCGTTCCCTGCAAATTTTCAATGCCTACCGGCTGGTACAGATGTCCCTGCTGGCGTGCATCGCCTGGTTTTCCATCGACAGCATCACCAGCCACAACTTTGACGCTCGTGCACTGATTGTGCTGGCGGGCTGCCTGCACGCAACCCTGATCGCCCTGGGGCTTTTCCTGACCCTGCGCTGGAAGCAGCATTTTCATCTTCAGCTTTCCCTGCAGGTTCTGGTGGATATTGCAGGCGTCATGATTTTGATGGTGTGCACGGAAGGCGTGCGCAGTGGGATCGACGCCATCCTGCTGGTGACGGTCGCGGGCGCCAGTTTGATGTCTTCGCGGCGAATGGCGTTTTTCTATGCGGCGCTTACCTCCCTGGCCGTCCTGGGCGTGACGCTTTATCTCAATTTTGCGGGAATGGATCGCTTTGACGCGCCGACACTGGCCAACAGCGGTTTTCGCAGCATTGTGTTTTTCGTTGCGGCGAGTGCGGCGTATTTCTTTGGTCAGCGTTTGAGCCTCAATGAGGAACTGGCCTTCCAGCGGGGCGTTGCGCTGGACGATCAGATGCGGGTCAGCCGCCGGGTCATGGAGCGTATGGGCGACGGCGTGCTGGTCGTCGATGCGGAAGGGATCATCGTCGATCGCAATCCGATGGCGCTGGCCATTCTGGGCAAGAATCCGGATCGGGTGAAAGGCGATCTGGCGCTGATTGCGCCCGATCTTGCCAGCGCCTACCAGCTTTGGCGTTCAGGCGGCGCGGCGGAAACGGAAATTCGTCGCCCGGAAGGCACCGATCTGGCCGTGAGCTTTTCCTATACCTACAGCAGCGGTAACGTTGCGCTCGTTTTCATGCGCGATCTGCGCAAGTTGCGGGAACAGGCCATGCAGTTCAAGCTCGCCTCGCTGGGGCAGCTGACCGCCAGCATCGCGCACGAGATTCGTAATCCGCTTTCATCCATACGGCATGCGAGCGAACTGTTGGCAGAGGATATTCATGTACCTGCACAGCGGCGGCTGTTGCAGATTGTGAGCGACAATGTGCTGCGCCTGGATCGCATTGTGCAGGACGTCCTGGTGCTGGGGCGGCAACGCGCCGCCGAAGACAAGGTGGATATTCGGCTTGCCGACTTTTTTGCAACCTTCATCCCGGAAATCGTGGTGCAGGAAAACCTGCCTGCGGGCGTAATTGCCTGTGATCTCCCGGAGGAGGTATGCCTGAATTTCAGTCGAGGGCAATTCCGGCAGGTTGTCTGGAATCTCCTCGACAATGCGCTGCGCTACGCGAGCCGTCGTGAAGGCGCGGTGCGCGTGTTCGCAAGGCAGGTGGAGGATGGCGTAGAATTGCACATCGTGGATGACGGAGAGGGTATTCCAAAAGCCATGCAAATGCATGTTTTTGAACCGTTTTTCACGACTTCTGCCAAGGGAACTGGCTTGGGGTTGCATATCGCGCGGGAACTGTGCGAATCCAATGGCGCTGTGCTCTTCCTTGCGCAGGAAGAAGGGGAGGGCGGTCATTTTGTCTTGAAAGGAAAGGAAGCGATGTGGTTGTTGCGGGATCTGACAGCATGAAAAAACCTGGCCGCGTGCTGGTGGTCGATGACGAAGCGGACATCCGTGAACTCATCGATCTGACGCTCGCGCGCATGGGACTGGAAGTGGATTGTGCGGACAGCGTAGCGGAGGCCATGCAGTTTTTGCAGGCGCACGACGATTATCAGCTCTGTCTGACCGATATGCGTCTGCCGGATGGTGAAGGCTTGCAGATCGTGCAGCATCTCACCGATTCCGGGCGTGACCTGCCGGTAGCGGTCATCACGGCCTTCGGTTCGCCCGACAATGCTGTTGCGGCAATGAAGGCAGGCGCATTCGATTACCTGGCGAAACCAGTAGGTCTTGACCAGTTGCGTTCGCTGGTGAAATCGGCGCTGCGTCTTGCCGACAAAAGTGAACCTCCCGTGTACGAGACGAGCATGGTCTGGGGCGAGTCGCAAGAGATGAAGCAGGTGGCGGCGCTGATCGGCAAGCTCGCCAAGAGTCAGGCGCCTCTTTATATCTCCGGCGAATCGGGAACCGGCAAGGAAATGGCAGCACGGCAGGTTCACGCGCAAAGTCCGCGTGCGGAAATGCCTTTTGTTCCGGTCAACTGCGGCGCGATTCCCGAAAGCCTGATGGAAAGCGAGTTCTTCGGCTATCGCAAGGGCGCGTTTACCGGCGCGGAATCGAACCGCGACGGTTTTTTTCAGGCGGCGCACGGCGGTACGTTGTTTCTCGATGAAATTGCCGATTTGCCGCTGCACATGCAGGTCAAGCTGTTGCGCGTGATTCAGGAAAAAAAAGTACGCAAGGTCGGCAGCACGCTGGAAGAAAGCGTGGATGTGCGCATCATCAGCGCCACGCACCGGGATTTGCATGATTGCGTGGTCAAGGGTGTCTTTCGCCAGGATTTGTATTATCGCCTCAATGTCATTGAACTCACGATGCCGCCCCTGCGCGAGCGATGCGAAGATATTCCGGCGCTCGCCAAAGCCATTCTGCAACGTCAGCATGGTACGAGCATGCCGGATTTGTCGGCAGAAGCCTGGCGGGCGCTGGAGCGTTATTCCTTTCCCGGTAATGTGCGCGAGCTGGAAAATGTGCTGGAGCGTGCCACGGCGCTTTGTTCGCGCAATCGTATCGAGGTGGAAGATTTGCGTCTCAATGACGACATGGTTGCCTTGCCCGAAGCGGTGGGGATGGAGCGCAAGGGTGAAAATCTGGATGATTATCTGATGCGTATCGAGCGGCAGGCGATCGAGAATGTCCTGAACCAGACTGGCGGCAACCGTACCAAGGCGGCACGGATTTTGGGCATCGGCTTCCGCTCCATTCGCTACCGGATGGAACGGCTGGGCATAGAGCAGGGCGATACGGCGAAAGAGGGCGATGCGGAAGAATAAACCGGCCGATCATGATCTGGTGCCAGTGCTGAATGCCATTGTGCGCAGTACCGGCAAACGCAGGCGCACGGCAAACGTATGGAGCTTTCTGGAAGGCCGCTGTCTGGCGGCGCGGCAGGTAGCCAGTCCCAATTATGGTATGCGTCCGCTGGAGATGCCGATCTCGCTGGTGATTCTCCACGCCATCAGCTTGCCGCCGGGAAAATTTGGCGGCGGGGAAGTGGAAGCACTTTTTACCAATCGTCTGGATTACAGCGCGCACCCGTATTTTGCGACACTGGAAGGGGTGCGGGTTTCCACGCATTTTTTCCTGCGCCGTGACGGCGAACTGGTGCAGTTCGTGAATGTGGCGCATCGCGCCTGGCACGCGGGCTTATCCACCTGGCGGGGGCAGAACAACTGTAATGATTTTTCGGTGGGCATAGAGCTGGAAGGGGACAATAACAATCCCTACACGGAAGCGCAATATGCGGTACTCCAGCAATTGCTGGCGGCGCTTTTTGCGGCGTATCCCACGCTCACGGAAGTGGTGGGTCATCAACACGTTGCGCCGGAGCGCAAAACCGATCCCGGCCCCTGTTTCGAGTGGGCGCGCCTGCGGACGCAATTCCCGAATCTGGGGTTGCCCGAAGCCGTGCCGGAAATCATGGAATGACTGGCATTGCGCGATGAGGAGAGACAACAACAGCATGACCTCCCCTGTTTTCTATTTCCTTTCCCCGCATTATCCCGAAGCCCATCTGTTTGAAGTCTGCTGCCGTGTGGAGACACCAGATCCCGCCGGACAAGTGTTTTCCCTGCCGCTGTGGATTCCCGGCAGTTATCTGATTCGGGAGTTTGCGCGTCATGTTGTCTGTCTGGAAGCGGAGGCGGGCGGCAAGGCGGTGGCCGTGGAAAAAATCGACAAGGCCACCTGGCGCGCCGCGCCTTGCTGTGGGGCGCTGACCGTGTGCTATCGGATTTACGCGCGGGAGCTTTCCGTGCGCGCGGCCTATCTGGATATGAGGCGCGGATTCCTGAATGGAACGAGTGTGTTTTTGCGTCCGCGTGGGCTGGAAGAAGCTCCCTGCGTGGTGGAACTCCTGCCGCCAGCGCACACGGAAAACTGGCGAGTGGCAACCGCCTTGCAGCGCGATTCCGCGCCAGCCTGGGGATTTGGCCGCTATCGTGCGGAAAACTATGCCGATCTGATTGAGCATCCGGTGGATATGGGCGATTTTTTGCACTTGGAATTTTCCGCGCGCGGGGTACCGCATTACCTCATCCTGTCGGGAGTTGACGCGCCGGAGCTTCATGCCGAACGTCTCTGCCGTGATCTGGCGCGGCTCTGTGAATGGCAAATGGATTTGTTTGGCGAACCCGCGCTTACCGAACCTTATTATTTTCTGGTGCATGTCACGGATTCCGGCTATGGCGGGCTGGAGCACCGCAACGCTGCGGCACTGCTGTGCGAACGTTGGGATTTGCCCGCGCCGGGACTGGCGGAAAAAAGCAGCCCGGAAGGCTATCGAGGTTTTCTGGGTCTGGCGAGTCACGAATATTTTCATCGCTGGAATGTCCGCCGCATTCGCCCGGAAGCCTTGCGGCAGGCGGATGGCGCGGTGGAAGCCTATACTCGTCTACTCTGGTTCTTCGAGGGGATCACCTCCTACTATGGTGATCTGTGTCTGAAACGCGCCGGTTTGATCGACGAAGTGGACTATCTCACCCTGCTCGCAAAAATCATCGCGCAGGTACAAAAAACGCCGGGGCGTCATGTACAGAGCTTGGCCGAATCCTCGTTTGATGCCTGGATCAAGTGTTACCGTCCGGACGAAAATACGCCGAACACGGGGGTCAGCTATTACGCCAAGGGGGCACTGCTGGCGCTCTGTCTGGATCGAGGCTTGCGCTGTTTGCGCGCGGATTGGAGTCTGGATACCCTGATGCGTGCCTTGTGGCGGAATTTCGGCGTCTCTGGTCCGGGATTGACGGAGACGGAAATTTTCACGCAGGTCGCGTGTCTGGGAAATGATGGCGATGCTGCCCTGCAACGTAAAACCCGGCAACTGGCACGCTGGCTTGAAGCCGCCGTGACGGGAATCGAAGATTTGCCGCTGGAAGCCACGCTGGCGCAGTTTGGCGTGCACCTCGCGCTGGACGCGGACGACAGCCTGCCCTGGATAGGCGTGCAATGGTGCGCCGAAAATGAGGCCGCGCGTATAAGACAGGTGCGTTCCGGATCGCCCGCCGAACAGGCGGGGCTGGCGACGGACGATGAGATCGTCGCGCTTGCGGGTCTGCGCCTGACGCAGGCCAACCGGAAAAAACTGCTGGCGCGTTTCGCCGCGGGACAAACGGTGGACTGCCATTATTTCCGGCAGGGGCGTCTCATGACGACAAGGCTCACTTTCGCTGCCGCCCCGGCGGAAAACGCCCGGCTCACGCCCAAACCTGGGGGCAGGGCGGCAGCGCTACGGGCGGCATGGCTGGGCGCTGCCGCTTCCGGGCAGTCTTGACGAAGGATTTGGTGGGATAGGGGCGAAAGATTTTTCGCCCCTGTGGTGGAACTGCCGCAAGACAGCATCACGTCCCGCGCTCAAAACTGATACCGCGCCGTCAGCATGAAGTTGCGCGGCGGGCCGTATTCATGCCGGGAGGCGTGGGTGCGATAGGTCTTGTCGAAAACGTTGTCCAGTGTCGCCGTCAAACTCAAATGGTCGGTGGCGAGATAACGCGCCATCAGGTTCACCACGCTATACGCTTTTTGTGTGCGGGCCTTGCGATAGGCGGGTACGCTGGCGTCGTAAATTTCGCTTTGCCAGAGCGCGCCGCCACCAATTGTCAGGCGGCTGAAACCGGGCGGCGTGTAGGTGGAAAAGAGCTTCCATTGGTGCTTGGGTATGGTGCCGGCATTCAGGCGCGCGCCTTCCCGGTCGCGCGTCACGATCCGGCTATAGCCGCCCTGAAGCTGCCAGCCGCGCGTGAGTTCGCCGGAGAGTTCCACTTCCCAGCCCCGGCCTTTCGTGCCGTTCGCGGCGGTATAAGCCTGA
>JAISWQ010000102.1 GCA_031271025.1 Zoogloeaceae bacterium
CGGGCTTCGATGCGGCGCAGCAACTGCTCGCCATAGCCCCATTGCCGATGCGCGGGATGCACGGCAAGACAGGCCAGTTCGGCCACGTCATTGCCAAACACGTAGAGCGCCGCGCAGCCGACCATCATGCCGTCGTGTTCGATCACCGAGAACTTGTCGATCTCGCGCTCCAGCATTTCACGCGGACGGGCTACCAGCGTGCCGTCCGCTTCCAGCGGTTCGATGAGCGCAATCAGGGCGCCGATGTCGTCGGCCTTCGCCTCACGGATTTTTTCCAGCGATTCGCGCGAAATCACCGTACCGACGCCCTCGCGGGTAAAAAGTTCCTGCAAGAGCGCGCCATCCTCATCGTAGCCAATCAGATGCACCCGCCCCACTCCCGCGCGGCTCGCGCGCACGGCGCAGGGCAGATAGCGTTTCAGATCCGGCGACAGCCAGGGCGCGTCCTGCATGGCGTGCGCGAGATCCAGCGTCAGTTCGTCCAGCAGTTCGCCTTCCGCGTTGGTCACGCCCTGGCTGTCGCTGAGAAAGACGAGTTTGTCCGCCTTGACCGCAACCGCAACCGCCTCGGCGACTTCTTCCATCGCCAGGTTGAAAAGCTCTCCAGTCGGCGAACTGCCCTGACAGGAAAGCAGGACGATGTTGCCCAGTTGCAGTTGCGCCTTCAAGCCTTCGCCATCGACCTTGCGCACACAACCGCTGTATTGCAGGTCAATGCCGTCCAGCACGCCCAAGGGGCGGGCGGTGATGAAGTTGCCGCCGATCACGCGGATATGGCTGTTTGCCATCGGCGTATTGGGCAAGCCCTGTGAGAGCAGCGCCTCGATTTCCAGATAGACGCTGCCGACCGCGTCCACCACGCAATCCAGCGTCGCCGCGTCGGTGATGCGATAGCCCCGGTGATAGCGGGATTCCAGTCCCTTTTCCCGCAATTCTTCCTCGATTTGCGGACGCGCGCCATGCACCAGCACCAGCCGTATGCCCAGGCTGGCGAGCAGATTGACGTCATAGGCCAGCGTGCGCGCCAGCGATCCGGCAATCGCCTTGCCGCCGAAGGCAATGATGAAGGTTTTGCCGCGAAAGGTGTTGATGTAGGGCGTCACCTGACGGAACCAGGCGACGAAATGGGCGGAAAGTCCGGTCATGGCAGAGCGATTCGCGTGTAAAAGAGAGTGAAAAAGGCGCTCACCCTTTCAGTACCTGGATGAGCACATGCAGGTCATGGGCAATGCCCCTGTCTTTCTCTTTCAGTTCGTTCACGGTTTTCACCGCGTGGATGACTGTTGTATGGTCACGTCCGCCAAAGGCCGCGCCGATTGCCGGATAGCTCAGGTTCGTCAATTCCTTGGCCAGCCACATGGCGACCTGGCGGGGGCGCGCGATGGCGCGGGTGCGCCGTTTGGAAAAGAAATCCGCCACCTTGATCCTGTAATAATCCGCGACGCCCTTCTGGATGCCCTCGACCGTGATGTGGCGCTCCATGCCGATAATGTCTTTCAGGGCTTCTCTGGTGACTTCCAGCGTCACTGCGACATCGCGGAAAGTCGCGTAGGCCAGCACCTTTTTCAGCGCCCCTTCCAGCTCGCGCACATTGGACTTGCAGTGATTGGCAATGAAATACGCCACGTCGTCGGGAAGTTTGAAGCGGCTGTTTTCCGCCTTTTTTTGCAGAATGGCAACTCGCATTTCCGGTTCCGGCGGCTCGATCTGCACCGTCAGTCCCCAGTCGAAACGGGTCACCAACCGGTCATCCAGACCGTTGATGTCCTTGGGATAGGTGTCGCAGGTGATGACCATCTGCTTCTTTGCGTCCAGCAAGGCGTTGAAAACAAAGAAAAATTCTTCCTGTGAACGGTTTTTGTTGTTGAAGAATTGCACGTCGTCCAGAAGCAGCACATCCAGCCCGCGATAGTAGCGTTTGAGCGCGTCAAAGGCTTTTTGCTGATAGGCTTTCACCACATCCGTGTAGTAATCCTCGGCATGGAGGTAGCGCACAATCTTGTCCGGGTTGTCGCGCACAATGTGGTTGCCAATGGCGTGTGCCAAATGGGTCTTGCCCAGCCCGGAGCCGCCATAGACGAACAACGGGTTATAGGTGCTGCCGGGGCTGTGCGCCACCTGAAACGCTGCCGCGCGCGCCAGGTCATTGCCCCTGCCGACGACCAGTGTCTCGAAAGTGAGAACCGGGTCAAGCCGGGTGTTTTTGTAACGCTGTTCCGCCGGACTGGCGGCGCTGCCGCGCGAGGCCGCGGATTTTGCCACGGCGGGCGTGGGGGAGGGTGCGGGCGCGGCGGTCTCTGGCGTGGTATGGGCAGCGGACGCAGCGGCAGGCCGGGCGTAAATCGCAATTTCCGTCGGCATGGCAAAGAACTCCACAGCGTATTCCTGAATGCGCGCCAGATAGTTTTTCCGCACCCATCTCTGGATGAAGCCGTTGGGCGCCAGCAGACGCAGCCCCCCCGCCTCCGCCGCTTCGACCCGCAAGGGACGAATCCAGGTCTTGAACTGTTGGGAGGGTAGCTCCTGCTCGAAATGGGCAAGACAGGAAGTCCAGAAATCGGCAGACATGGCACAAAGACGAAAAATGACCCGGCAACCGGGCAAAGAAGTTTACGCACGCTGCCGGTGTGACAACGCAAGGCGGCAGATTCTACCATGCGGCCAAACGAAAATCCGGCGCATATTGTCTATCGGGCACAATCCAGCCTTTCCGCTTGCCTTTGACTTTGACGTTGGATTTGCTCCGGCGGTTTTCCGAATCACGCCCACTGAATCATTGTCCTTTTTTCGATAGGCAGACGTGCGATGCCTTCTGCTAGAATCCGGGGACATTTTCTGCATCCCAATGTCCCCAAGGAGATTTTCATGGCACATGATCCACTGCAGGACGACAAGGCAACCTGGGGTAAAAATCCCTTTGCCGCGCCGGAAACGGAAATCGAGGAAGTACGCGGCGAGACAGGGAAAGACGTGTTGCTGACCAATCCCAATCGCCTCGCCGCTTGGCGCGACATCTTCGTCAGCCCGCGTTGAACGAAAGGCGCTGCCCGGTGTCGCTCACCCACACAGCAAATCCCATCCCCCGGCTGGACACGATCCGCCGGGTGCTGACACCTGAGGGTTGCGAGCTGGAATTGCGTCTGGCGGGGGGAATCGTCCGGGCGCGCGCCTGGATCATCGATTTTCTCTTCCGTCTGCTGATTTTCTGGGGCAGTGCGTTTGTGGTCGCCCGGTTCGGGAGGGCAGGCTGGGCGCTGTTTCTGTTGCTGTATTTTCTGCTGGAGTGGATTTATCCCGTCGTGTTCGAGGTGCTCTGGCAGGGAGCGACGCCGGGAAAGCGTCTTTCCGGTCTGGTGGTGTTGCGGGATGACGGCACGCCTCTGGACTGGAGCGCCTCGGTGGCGCGCAATTTTTTACGCGCCGTGGATTTTTTGCCGTTCTTTTATGCCTTTGGT
>JAISWQ010000180.1 GCA_031271025.1 Zoogloeaceae bacterium
CCGGCTCGATACGCCGAAGTTGAAAGGCAATACAGGGATGCTGGAAGCAGGTTTTATGCTGAATCCCACAGCGGGGAAACCCCTGACGCTGGATTTTGGCGTGCAGGGTTACACCGGCAAACGCGAGGGGATAACGGGGAGTTTCAAGGTGAACTACCGGTTTTGAGGCGTGAAGAGCGAATGCAGCCGTCGTCAAAAGCAAGGCATACAGATAAATCCAAAGTGGCGGTTGAGGGAGATTTACCCCCCATTTTCGTCATTGCGAGGGCACCGTGGCAATCCATGTGTTTTTTTGGATGACTCGTCGCCAAAGCGCCTCGCAATGACGAAATTCCCGTCACTTTGGATTGCACACCCAGACATACGGCGACACGGTGCCCACCCGCCGCTCATCTGCGCGCTGATGTATAAACGGACGTGGGAGCCTCCGCGTGTCTTGCCGCCTCCTGGGGCGCGGACTGCGCGTCCATCTGTTCCAACACCTGCCGCATCCGCGGCGCCAATTGCTGCATGGCGCTCGGATCGGAAATTGCCAGGGTTGCCCACCGGACGATCTGCGTAAGCAATTCAGCCGGCGGACGCCAAGGCGCGGCGGCGGGGGCCGCCGCAACGATTTTCCGCTCCATCTGCACGGCGGAAAATTCCTGTACCGGCGCGGCTGGCGCAAAGGCGGCCTGTTTGATCGAGACTGGCGCGGCAGGCGGCAGATCGTGCAGGGAAATGCCCGTAGCGGACGTAATCACCGCAGAATTGATGCTGGGAAAAGGCGCTTCTTCCGGCGCGGCTATTTCCAGAGCGGGCACGGAAACAGGCAGGAGTTCAGGCACGGGAACAGGATCAGGAAGCGGCGCGGGTTCAGGCGCAGGCACAAACTGCATCGCCGCCGGATCGTTCGCATGCGAGACCACTTCGGGAGAAGGCATGGCATCCGCCTGCGCTTCCTGCAAACGCCGGGGCACGCCGTCTTTATCCAGCAGCCTTTCGATGCGGGCAAACACCTCTGTGCGCGAGAAAGGCTTTTTCATGAAGTCATCTGCGCCGATGTTGATACCAAAGAACTGCGCCGTCGCCTGTTCGTTGCCGCTCATCATGATGACCGGAATGCTTCTGGTATTGACATTCTTGCGCAGGGCGCGCAGCGCCGCGAATCCGTTGATGCCCGGCATCACAATGTCCAGAAAGATCAGATCGGGCTTTTGCGTCAACGCCAGTTGCAAACCTGCCTTCGCGTCCAGGGCTTCCAGTACCACGCATCCAGAGGATTCCAGAAAACGCTTCAAGACCACGATCACGGTGTGCGAATCATCAATCACCAGAACACGCGTACCCTCGCACGGATTGTTGCGCGACGAGATTTCCCGACGTTCACGCGGCCCTTCCTCTTCCGCGTTTCCCTTTTTGTCATCGTGACTGAACACGATACGAATTTTGTCAAACAACCCCATGGCACTCTCCAGAAAGCGTCGGTTCAGACTTTTCCCTCACCCGCATGAAAGTACGAAGCCATTATTTTTTGCTTCCCTTCACGGAGCGCCTCTCACAGGAAAAGAAGATATCCGCCCGACCCAAGGAAGCGTATTGTACCCCCAAAAAAACCGCAAAGCCCCTCTCCCAAGAGGGTCAAATCAGAAGTGGAGGCGGCTTTTCAGGCGGCTCCAGCGTTTCGGGTAGCGGAGCCGCCACCTGGATTGCCGCGTCGCTTCGCTCCTCGCAATGACGAAAATGGGGAGACGAACCCCCACCCTCAACCGACACTTTCAATCAATTGCACCCTTTGCCGCCGCCGGGCAGAGATTTCCCGCGCCGATCACAGCAACACCCGCTCCACCCCACCCTGGTTGACCTTTTCCACGTATTCCCGCAGCCAGTTTTCGCCCAGTAGCCGCCGGGCCAGTTCCACGACGAGGTAGTCGGCGCGAAGGTTGGCGTCTTTCCGGTAGCGGGAAAGTCCTTGCAGGCAGGAGGGGCAGGTGGTGAGGATTTTGACCTCGCCGGCAAAACCATCCTGGCGCAGCATCGCCGCGCCTTTTTCGATTTCCTGTTGCTTCCTGAAGCGGACTTGCGTCGCCACATCCGGGCGGGAGACCGCGAAGGTGCCGGATTCGCCGCAGCAACGGTCGCAAGGCGCCACCGGCTGGCCGTTCGCTGTGCCCGTCAGGGCATTGACCACCTTCAGGGGCGGATAGGTCTTCATCGGGGTGTGGCAGGGATCATGATAAAAATAGCGCACCGCTTCCGCTTCCCTGATTTCCACGCCCTTTTCCATCAGGTATTCGTGGATGTCCAGCAGGCGGCAGCCGGGGAAGATGCGGTCGAAGGCGTATTTTTGCAGTTGATCCATGCAGGTGCCGCAGGAGACGATCACCGTCCTGATGTCCAGATAGTTGAGCGTAGTGGCGACGCGATGGAAAAGCACCCGGTTTTCGGTGGTGATGCGCTCGCCCAGATCGGCGTTGCCGGAAGCGGTTTGCGGATAGCCGCAGCAGAGATAGCCCGGCGGCAGCACCACGGTCGCGCCGGTGTGGCGCAGCATGGCCTGGGTCGCCAGCCCCACCTGACTGAAAAGCCGCTCGGAACCACAGCCAGGAAAATAGAACACGGCCTCGTTTTCTTCCGCCGGATGGCGCGGGTCGCGGATGACCGGAATCACCGTGTCGTCTTCGAGATCCATGAGCGCGCGGCTGGTGCGGGAAGGCAGACCGGAGGGCATGGGCTTGTTGAGAAAGTGGATGACCTGCGCCTTGAGCGGCGGGCGTCCGCGTGTCGCGGGCGGATGGCGGACCTTGCCCTGCGTCAGTCCCGTATATTTGCCGAAGCGATAGCCCAGCCGCTGCGCCTTGTAGCCCCATTCGATCAGGACGGCGCGCATCAGCTTCAAGGCCACGGGATCTTTCAGGGTGAGAAAGCGCATTCCCAGCCAGCTTGCGGGCGAGAAGGTTTTCTTCTTCTGCTGGCGCAGGAAGTTGCGCACGGCGATGGTCACGTCGCCGAAGTCGATGTCCACCGGACAGGGATTGACACAGCGGTGGCAGACCGTGCAATGGTCGGCGACATCGTTGAATTCCGTGAAATGATGCAGGCTGACGCCGCGCCGGGTTTGCTCTTCGTAGAGGAAGGCTTCGATCAGAAGACTCACGCCCAGAATCTTGTTGCGCGGACTGTAGAGCAGATTGGCGCGCGGCACATGGGTGGAGCAGACCGGCTTGCACTTGCCGCAGCGCAGGCAGTTTTTCACCATGCCGGAAATGCGTCCCACTTCCGACTGCTCCATGATGAGCGATTCCGCGCCCAGGAGGGAAAACGACGGCGTGTAGGCGTTATCCAGCCCGCCGCCGGGCATGAGCTTGCCTTTGTTGAAGCGGCCTTCCGGGTCGACCTTCGCCTTGTAGGCGCGGAAGGGCGCGATTTCATCGTCCGCGAGAAATTCCAGCTTGGTCAGACCAATGCCATGCTCCCCGGAAATGACCCCATCGAGCGAACGCGCCAGCACCATCACCCGCGCCACCGCGCGATTGCCGGTTTGCAGCATTTCGTAATTGTCGGAATTGACGGGGATATTGGTGTGCACATTCCCGTCCCCCGCGTGCATGTGCAGCGCCACGAAGACGCGCCCGCGCAGCACATCCTGCTGCACGGCGTCCAGTTTTTCCGAAAGCGGACGGAAGACGGGGCCGTCGAAGATGATTTCCAGCGGAGCCTTCAGTTCCTGCTTCCAGGAAACGCGCACGGAATAATCCTGCAAACGGTGAAAAAGCAGGGGATTGGCCGCGGTATTGGTCAATGCGTCGGCAACGATGCCGTATTGGGGAAACTGCGCTTCGGCCTCGGCCAGCGGCAGGTCAAGGTGGGAGAGCAGCCACTGCCAGCGTCGCCGCACCGTCGCCACATGCTCCAGCGCTCGCTCACGCCGTTCGCCGATCAGCACCTCTTTTTCCAGCGTGCTGTCCCCGGTTTTTACCGGCAGATCGCCTTTCAGGAAGGCGCTGACCGCATCGCAGAGGGCGAGTTTGTTGTCGATGGAAAGCTCGATGTTGATGCGCTCCACGCCGTCGCAGTATTCACCCATGCGCGGCAGCGGAATCACCACGTCCTCGTTCAGCTTGAAGGCGTTGGTATGGCGGGAAATGGCGGCGGTGTTGGAACGCTCCAGCCAGAATTTTTTGCGCATTTCCGGCGAAACGGCGATAAACCCTTCACCGGAACGCAGATTGGTCATGCGCACGACTTCGGAAGCCGCCTGCATCACGGCCTCTTCGTCATGCCCAACGATGTCGCCGATCAAGACCATTTTCGGGCGTCCGTGCCGTTTCGCCTTGGTCGCGTAGCCGACGGCCTTCACATAACGTTCGTCCATGTGCTCCAGCCCCGCCAGTTGCACGCTTGCCGCGTGTCCCTTGCCGCCCGGCTTGAAGTAATCGGTGATTTCCACGATGGAGGGCACGGCTTCGCGCACCTGCCCGAAAAATTCAAGACAGACCGTGCGCGCCACTGGCGGCATTTTGTGCAGCACCCAGCGCGCGGCGACGATGAGGCCATCGGTACCCTCTTTCTGCACGCCGGGGACGCCGCCCAGGAATTTGTCGGTAACATCCTTGCCCAGCCCGATTTTGCGACAACTTGCGCCGGGCAAGGTGAGCAATTCCTCGCCCAGCCGCTTCCTGCCGTCGGCGGAAAAGCGGGTGAGGCGGAATTCCACGGTTTCCTGCTCGTGAATTTTGCCGAAATTGTGCTGGAGGCGTTCCACCTCCAGCCACTCGCCGTCGGGCGTCACCATCTTCCACCAGGCGAGATTGTCGAGCGCCGTGCCCCAGAGCACGGCCTTTTTGCCGCCCGCGTTCATGGCGATGTTGCCGCCCACCGTGGAAGCCGTGGCGGAAGTGGGGTCCACTGCGAATACATATCCGGCGCGGCTGGCCGCTTCCGAGACCACGTTCGTCACCACGCCCGCCCCGGCGCGGATGGTGGCGTAGGGCGTTGCGTGGCCGGGCAGGACGATGTCTTCCACCGTGCCCAGGTCGATGAGCTTTTCCGTGTTGATGACGGCGGAGCGTGGCGAGAGCGGTACCGCGCCGCCGGTGTAGCCAGTGCCGCCGCCACGCGGAATGATGGTGAGACCCGCTTCGATACAGCCTTTCACCAGATAGGCGATTTCATCCTCGTGGTCGGGATAGAGAACGACAAATGGATATTCCACCCGCCAATCGGTGGCATCGGTGACGTGCGCGACACGGGACAAGCCATCGAAGGCGATGTTGTCACGGCGGGTATGCCGGGAAAGGATGCGCAGGGTTTTTCTGCGCAGGCGGCGGGTTTCCTCGAAACCGGCCTCGAAGCGTCGCACTGCCTCGCTCGCGGCTTCCGTAAGCTGGACGACTCTGGCGCTGCGTTCCGGGTCTTCGATCTCCGTTGCGAGGCGGCGTTTTTCCACTTCGGCCAGACGATGATGGAGCGCCTCGACAAGCGCCTCGCGCCGTTCCGGGTTTTCCAGCAGATCGTCTTCCAGATAGGGATTGCGCTTCACGACCCAGATGTCACCCAACACCTCGTAGAGCATACGCGCCGAGCGTCCGGTCACGCGCTCGCTCCGAAGCGCATCCAGCGCGCGCCAGTTTTCCTCGCCCAAAAGGCGGATCACAATTTCACGGTCGGAAAAGGAGGTGTAGTTGTAGGGGATTTCCCTGAGACGGGTCATAGTGTTACCGGGAGACACAAGAAGGCGGCAATTTTAGCCTACTCGCACCGGGTGTGGATTGCCGCGGCTTTTTCCGCGCCGCGGCAGGGGAATTTGCTGGAGGGAAGTACGCACCCTGCATTCAGCTCCCAGACTGCATTGCACTCATCCAGAGACGACGCTTGCTGGCGTGCGGGACTGTTGAGAAACGCGCTACAGCCCTCACAGTTGAGGTTGACAGGGACATATTGATTCCGAACAATCAATCATGCTGTTGAGGTTCGCGTGATCATATTCCATGCCGAAATCCGCGCTTCCACCCTGAGCAAGGCCGCAAAGCCTGGACAAACGCGACAGACTGAGCGCGCGGAAAAAGGCGCTCCCGCCATCCAGAGCGCAACTCCGTAATTCCGGGGGCAGTCAGACCAAAGACCGGGTTGTACTGCGTATTCACCGATGCGAGCCAGCGGGTGCCCTCGCCCACCGTGGAAAGAAACGGGCCGGAGGGAATCCATGCCCGGTCTTCGTTGCGCAAGGC
>JAISWQ010000020.1 GCA_031271025.1 Zoogloeaceae bacterium
ATCCTGCCACCGCCGCGCCGGTACACCACACCCAGGCCGTCACCCTTCTGATCCCGCCGGGCGCGCGCGCCGGAACCCGCTCCGACGCGCTCTCCAAACCGCTTTTTCTCGCGGGCGCAGCAGGCTGGCGCAAGGCCGCCACGGACATGGGGCTGACCCAGGCGCTGCGCGTGGACGCCAGCGGCAGGATCGAAGTCACGCCCCAATTCCAGGCGCGGCTGACCTTTGTCGGTACGTCCAATGTCCGTATCGTTCCCTGATTTCCATGAACCACAGACCCCGAACAGGTTACATTACCCCCTTTCCTGATCTCGCAATGTGCTTCCCATGTCGACACCCCTGAACCCGCAACAACAGGAAGCCATCCGCTATCTTGACGGCCCCCTGCTCGTGCTGGCGGGCGCAGGATCGGGCAAGACGCGGGTAATTACCCGGAAAATCGCGCATCTGGTGGAAAACTGCGGCCTTGCGCCCCAGCATGTCGCCGCCATCACCTTTACCAACAAGGCGGCCAGGGAAATGCGTAATCGCGTCGCCGAACTGCTGCCACGCGCGGCGAACGAACTGCACATTTCCACTTTCCACGCGCTCGGCGTGCGTATCCTGCGCGAGGAAGCCAAACGCATCGGCTACAAGCCGCGCTTTTCCATCTTCGACGCGGCCGATGCCCTCGCCATCATCTCGGATCTGGCGCAAAGCGTGGACAAAAAAAGTCTGCGCCATGTACAGGCGAAACTTTCCAACTGGAAAAACGCCCTCGTCCCCCCGGAAGCCGCGCGCCACCAAACCGACACAAAACTTGACCGGCTGGCGGCAGAAATTTATCCCGCTTACGAAACCACCCTGAAAGCCTATCAGGCCGTAGACTTCGACGACCTCATCCTCCTGCCCGCCCGGCTTTTTTCCGAAGATACCGAGGCGCGGGAAAAATGGCAAAACCGGCTGCGCTATCTGCTCGTCGACGAATACCAGGATACCAACCCCTGTCAATACCAGTTGCTGAAACTTTTGACCGGCGTGCGGGCGCAATTCACCGCCGTGGGCGACGACGACCAGAGCATCTACGGCTGGCGCGGCGCGGACATTGCCAATCTGCACCGCCTGCCGGAAGATTTTCCCCGGCTCAAGCTCATCAAGCTGGAACAGAACTATCGCTCCACGGTGCGTATCCTCGCCGCCGCCAACGCCCTGATTGCCCACAACGAAAAACTCTTCGAGAAAAAACTCTGGTCACAACTGGGCTTCGGCGACCAGATCAGTGTCACCTGCTGTCCGGACAACGAACGCGAGGCGGAAAGCGTCGTCATGCGCCTCATCGCCCACCAGCGCGAGGGCAACGGCAAACGCGCCTGGGCCGATTACGCCATCCTCTACCGTTCCAACCACCTCGCCCGGCTCTTTGAACAACAGTTGCGCAGCCACAAAATCCCCTATGTGCTTTCCGGCGGAAAATCCTTTTTCGACAAGGCTGAAATCAAGGATGTGCTTGCCTTCCTGCGCCTGCTCCTCAACGACGACGATGATCCCGCCTTTTTACGCGCGATCACAACCCCTAGGCGCGGAATCGGCGCGGCCACCCTGCAAACCCTGGGCGCTTACGCGGGCGAACGGCATCTGCCGCTTTTTACGGCACTGGAAGAAACCGGCTTCGCCCAACTGACAGGCGTCAAGACCTGGGATACCCTGCACGCCTTCCGTGAATTCATCCTGCGTCTGCGCCGGAAGGCCGAACACGAACCCGCGCGCGATGTGCTCGTCGCCCTCCTGGACAGCATCCGCTATGAAGCCTGGCTTCTGGAACACGAAGAAGCCCACATGGCGCAGGCGCGCTGGGCAAACGTGGGGGAATTCATCGAATGGGTGGGTAAAAAAGGCGAGGAAGAAGGCAAAAATCTTCTGGAACTGGCGCAGGGCATTGCGCTCCTGAACCGGCTGGAACAGGAAGAACGCGAACATGACACGGTGCGTCTTTCCACCCTGCACGCCGCCAAGGGGCTGGAATATCCACATGTGTTTCTGGTTGGAGTGGAAGAAGGCATCTTGCCGCACCGCGAATCCATCGAAAGCGGACAGGTGGAAGAAGAGCGCCGCCTGATGTATGTCGGCGTCACCCGCGCCCGGCAAACGCTCTTCATCTACCACGCCGAACGCCGCAAGCAACACCGCGAGTGGATCACCTGCCAACCTTCCCGCTTCATCGCCGAACTGGGCGATGATCTGCGCCATATCGGCGGCAAGAACGCCACCCTTCCCGACAAGGCGATCCGCTCGGCACGGCTGGAGGCCATGAAGGCCATGTTGTCCGGGAAAAGCGCAACCCCTCTGCCGCCGCAGGAGCACAGCGGCGAATTGCGCAGCACGGAACCGGATTCCGCAAACATTCCGAATCCGGCTTCAGGGTGAGGTTGCACTCCTGCCGGTTGTCGCCATATTCCTGATTCTCCGCGCAGCCTCTATGAGTTCACCAGCGGTCAGCCCCACGGGACCGTTCCCGGCGGCAACACAATATTCAGCGGCAAGACCATGCAAGGCAACCGCAGCCTGCAAACTTTCAAACGCGGCCATATCCTGCTGCGCCAGAAGTGTAGCGGCAATGCCGCTCAACACGTCGCCCGAACCGGCTGTCGCCAGCCCAGAATTGCCGAAGGCGTTGATGCGCCAACGTCCGTCTGGAGCGGCGACGATGCTGCCGCAGCCTTTCAGCACGACTACCGCGTCGTAGCGCACAGCCAGAGCAGCGGCTGCCGCAACGCGATCCCGCTGCACTTCTGCCACCGTCACCTGCAACAAACGCGCGGCTTCCAGCGGATGCGGCGTCAGAAGGGTTACGTGTACACGAGCGCGTACAGCCTCCGCCAGGGCGGTATCCGCCGCCAACAGATTGAGCGCGTCAGCATCCAGCAGAAGCGGCGTCTCCATGCGCACCGCTCGTGCCAGCAGGCAAGCCGCCTCCTGATCGCAACCCATGCCCGGCCCGCAGGCCAGCGCGGTAAGCGGCACACCGCCATCCAGCAGCACCGAGGCCGGACGCAGCATCAATTCCGGCTGGACAAAATCCGTTTTCGGCGCGTTAACATCGAGAACGCCCAGCAACACCCGCCCTGCCCCCAGCTTCAGAGCCGCGCGTCCAGCCAACAGCAAGGCTCCCGTCATGCCCGCCGCCCCGCCCAGTACCCCCACCGTACCAAACCTGCCCTTGTGCGAATTTTTCCGGCGCGGCGCAAAAAGAGCGGCAGAAGCCGGATGCGCGATGAGAAATCCGTCGGCCTCGGCTTCCGCGGCAAGCGACACTCCCAAATCCGCCACCCGAATCTCGCCGCAGCCATCCGGCGCGTCCGCCGTGAAAAGGCCAGGCTTTGCCCCCAGGAAAGTAAGGGTATGGCTGGCACAAATGACGGCCTCGCCCAGAGCCGCGCCGGTATCGGCGTTGAAACCGGAAGGACAATCCAGCGCCAGCAAGGGACAGGCATTGCGCTGCGCCAGCGCATTGGCGCGCGCCACCGCTTCGGCAAAAAGTCCCGTCAACGGGCGTGTGAGACCAATGCCAAACAAGCCATCGACCACCAGACCAAAGCGGCTGTCCACAGCGGGAAGCACAGAATCCACTACGCCCCCCGCCGCAAGAAAATGACGATGCGCGCGCGCGGCATCCGGCGGTAAACACGCCGCCTCGCCCAAAAAGACAAGCTGGCAGGATACCCCGGCAGTCCGCAACAGACGCGCCGCCACGAAGGCATCGCCGCCATTGTTGCCCGGTCCCGCCAGCAACAGCACCGGCAGATCCTCGTGCCGCAACGTTTGCGCCCAGCCTGCCGCTGCCGCGCCCGCGCGTGCCATCAGATCATCTGCCGCATGCGCGGCCTCAACCCCGCGCAGGCTTGCCACCCGCCAGAGCGCCTCGCCCTCCATCAGCGTTCGGATCGTCCCGCTCATGTCGTCTCCTCTAGAATCAACAGCAGATCGCCTTCCTGCGGCACATCGCCCGCCGCTACAAAAATCTCCCGCACCACACCGCTGAAAGGCGCGGGAATATCCAACGCCACCTTGCCGGTTTCCAGCGTAAGCAGGGCATCGTCCCGCGCCACGACATCCCCCGGCACAACCAGAAGTTCAAGAACGAACACGGCACCTTGCGTGCAACTGCCGCAAGTTTTCCAACACTCCGGGAATTGGGGTAAACGAACTTCGCGGCAGACCATCAGCAATCTTGAATCCTGGTTTGGATTACGCCGCCCTTGCCGCTTTTTCCGCAAAGATTCGCCGCACCCGTTCCACGTCTTCCGGGGTATCGACGCCGGGTTCGCCAGCCTCTTCCGCCTTCACTACCCGGATACGATAACCATGCCAGAGCGCGCGCAATTGTTCCAGGGATTCCACCGCCTCCAGCGGCGATTCGGAAAGTCTGGCGTAAATGCCCAGGAACCCGGCACGGTACGCATAAAGCCCGATATGGCGATACGCAGGCAGCCCTTGCGGCAAAATTGTTTTGTCGCGTGTAAAAGCATCGCGGGCGTAAGGAACCGGGGCGCGGGAAAAATAGAGGGCGTCGCCATCGGCGCGGCACACCACTTTCACCACGTTGGGATTGAAAAAGTCGGCGGCATCTTCAAGCGGATGCGCGGGCGTCGCCATGTCCGCGCCGCTCTCCTGGAGCGCCGCCGCCGTGCGCGCGATCAATTCCGGCGCGATCAGCGGTTCGTCGCCCTGCACGTTCACCACCGCCACGTCTGGCGACCAACCCTGTTGCGCGACGACTTCCGCCAGCCGCGTCGTACCGCTGGCGTGGTCGTTGCGGGTCAGCGCCACCCTGAACCCGTGCGCCTCCGCCGCCGCCCTGATTGCCGCGTGGTCGGTGGCAATCCAGACCTCTTCCGCCCCGGATTTCCGCGCCTGTTCGGCAACCCGCACAATCATCGGCTTGCCGCCCAGATCCAGCAAGGGTTTGCCCGGCAAACGGCTGGAAGCGAAACGGGCGGGAATGACCACCTTGAACGGCATGTTGCTCACGCGCATTCCTCGGGCGCAAGAACACGGGCTTCTTCTTCCAGCATCACGGGAATCGCGTCGCGGATGGGATAGGCGAGCTTGCAGGGCTTGCAGCACAATTCCTGTTCCACCTTCTTGTAAATCAGTTCGCCCTTGCACAGCGGGCAGACGAGGATGTCAAAGAGTCTTGCGTCCATTGAGTTTCTCCAGCAGGATTTTTTCGAGCCGTTCCGGGTCGAGCCGCGCCGAAACCGGTAGTACCCAGATTTCGGGCAGGTTTTCAAGAGAGGCGCATTTTACGCCATCCTTCTCCGTCATCAGCAGCACCTCGTCCGGCGCGGCGCGCAATTCCTCCGCCCTGTAGGCATGATGATCGGGAAAGGCTCGCGGCACAAAAACAAAGCCCAGGGCGGAAAGCGTGGCAAAAAAACGTTCGGGATGGCCAATGCCCGCGACGGCGCACACGGTTCTGCCCCGCAGGCGCTGCTGCAATTCCGTCGCCGTCGCGCATACCCGCGGCGCATCCAGACGATAAAAATGGTCTACCGCAAGCTGCATCGTCAGGACCGGCACACCGGGAGCCGCCGCACGAATTCTGGAAAACACAGGAAGACTGGCCGGGGTTTCGCCGTTCAGCACCAGCGCGGTCACGCCACGCAAACGGGCGAGCGGCTCGCGCAAGGGGCCTGTGGGCAGTCGCCAGCCATTGCCGATGCCGCGCGTATCGAACACTACCAGTTCCACATCGCGCCGCAAGCGGTAGTGTTGCAGACCGTCGTCGCAGAGGATGAGATTCACCTCTGGCGCTGCCGCCAAAAGCGCCCGCGCTGTTGCGACACGATCCCGCCCAACCCAGAGCGGACAACCCGCGCGCCGCGCCAGCAGAACCGGCTCGTCTCCCGCGCGGGAGGGCGCGGTTTCCGGCGTCACCGCCAGCGGCGTGGCCGCACTGCCGCCATAGCCCCGGCTCACGATGCCGGGACGCCAGCCCGCCGCGCGCAGCATTTCCACAAGCGCCAGGGTGAGCGGCGTCTTGCCCGTGCCGCCAACAGTAAGATTGCCGATGACCACGACTGGTGTCGGCAAGGCATAAGAGGGCAGCCAGCCGCGCCGATACGCCAGACGGCGCAAGGCCGCAAGCGCAATGAAAGCGCCCGTGAAGGGCAAGAGCCAGACACGGGCGAAGCGCGCCGCCAGCGGCCACGCGGGCGTGTACCAGAATTTCTGGAGCCACGCCCCCATGCCGCGGCCTTATTCGCCCTGCTGCGGCAGGGATTGCGTCGTGAAGGAAATGCGCGGAAAACCCGCCGCCTGCGCCGCCTGCATCACGTCGATCACGCTCTGGTGGGTCGCCTTGGCGTCGCCACTGATGATGATCATGGGGTCCTTGCGCCCATTCGCCGCATGACTGAGCGCCTCGGTGATGAATTTCACCTCGTTGCCCTGCAATGCCTCTTTATTCACCAGAATCTGCCCGGAAGCGGTAATCGCCACGTCGATCTGGTTGTCCTGCTGTTCGGAATGCGTTTCCGCTTCGGCGGAAGGCAGGCTGATTTCAAGGCCGGCATAGCGCGTGTAAGTGGTGGTCAGGATCAGGAAGATGATGACCACCAGCAGTACGTCGATCAGGGGAATCAGGTTGATTTCCGGCTCTTCCCCGGTTCTGCGTCTGAAATCCATTGCGTTCGCCTTTCAGTTCTGACGCTGGCCTTGCAGCACTTCCACAAGGCGCACGGCCTGCTGTTCCATGTCGATCACGAAGCTATCGACCAGCGCCCGGAAGTGCCGCCAGAAAATCATGCTGGGAATGGCAATCAGAATGCCGAAGCCGGTATTGTAGAGCGCGACGGAAATGCCGTGTCCGACCTGTACGGGATCGGAACTGCCCGGCGCTTGCGCGCTGAACATTTCGATCATCCCCACCACGGTGCCAAACAGCCCCATCAGCGGCGAAATGGAGGCGATGGTGCCCAGCGTGGTCAGATAGCGTTCCAGTTGGTGCGTCACGGCTCGCCCGGTTTCCTCGATGATTTCCTTCATGACCTCACGCGAGGCGTCGCGGTTGCGCACCCCTGCCGCCAGCACCCGTCCCAGTGGCGAATGCCGTTCCAGGTCAAGGATGAAGGTCTCATTTGCCGAATTGGCGCGGCAGGCATCCAGCACCCGCTGCAACAGACCCGCCGGCGCCACAAGTCCCCGGCGCAGGGAATAAAACCGTTCGAGAATCAACGCTACCGCGATGACCGAAGCAAACAACAAGGGCCAGATGGGCCAGCCCGCAGCCTGAAGAATGGCAAACACGCAACCTCCGTCGAATCAATAATGTCAGGGCAGTTTTCAGGAAACGGGTATTCTGCCCTCAGCCCCCGGTTTACAGCAAGCAGTTTTCGGAAAGCGTTTGCGTTTGCGGCCTCGCCCGGATTTTTTTCGCCTCCTGCGCTTTCCACTTTCATGACCGGTTGCCAGGCGATTCGCGCTAGAACCTGAGCCAGATTTCAAATTCCAGCCGTTTCCAGGGATCGGGATCGTCGGTGACGCGGGAAACAACAGCAGTGAGTGGATCGCCTCGTGTCAGGGCGGCGGCGACAGCGTGGTTTTCCCGGCGTGGGACGTAGCCCAGCTTCTCGCCCTGCCATTCCACCCGCACGGCGTTGGCGTCGTAGGGGTTGTCCGGCTCCCGCGCGAGGGTGAGCGCATCGCCGACGCGGATTTTTTCCCGCACGGTTTTCAATGCGTAAAACTGGCTGCCCGCCAGCGGGGAAGACTGCATCAGAAGCTGGAGTTGGGATGTGGCCTCTTCACCCGTAGCGGGCAAGGCAAGGAGGCAGGCAAGCGCAAACGCCAGCGTGTGCAGAAAAAAACACTCAATCCGCCGAAAACGCATTGCGTATCCATTCCGGTTTGCCGCCAAGCTGTTCAAACAGCACGCAATCGAAGCGGCAGGGCATCTCGCCTCGAGTCGCAAGCCAGTGCCGGGCGGCCAGAATCAGGCGGGCGCGTTTGCGGGCGGTAATGCTTTCGGCGGCAGAGCCAAAGTCAGGATGGCGGCGCAGACGGACTTCCACAAAAACAGTGATTTTTCCGTCGCGGGCGATCAGGTCGATTTCGCCGCCGCGCACACGAAAATTGCGGGCGATGATTTGCAGCCGCTGCGCACTCAGGAAAGCGGCGGCTTCCGCCTCGGCACGCGCGCCGTCCGTGGTATCTTTGCCGTCTTTTCCCATTTCACGATTCCATTTCCAATATGACCGGGCAGAGCGAACATCAGGGCGCATTGTACGTGGTGGCGACGCCGCTGGGAAACCTCGCCGATTTGAGCGCGCGTCAGCGCGAAACGCTGGCGCATGCGGACTGGATTGCGGCGGAAGACACCCGTCATTCGGCTTTTTTGTTGCGCCATCTGGGACTTTCCACCGCGCGCTGCTTTGCCGCGCATATGCACAATGAGGAAGAAGCCGCAAAACGCATCACGGCGCGGCTCATGGCAGGGGAAACGGTGGCGCTCATCTCGGATGCGGGGACGCCCGCCATTTCCGATCCTGGCGCGCGCATCGTCGCGCGTGTGCGGGCGGCGGGTTTTATGGTCGTGCCCGTGCCGGGTCCCTGCGCGGCCATTACGGCGCTTTCCGCGGCGGGTCTGGTCGATCCGCACTGGCTGTTTCATGGCTTCCTGCCATCCAGGGCGGGGCAACGGCAAACGGCGTTGACCGCTCTGGCCGCGCTGCCGTTCGCGCTGGTGTTTTACGAAGCGCCGCACCGGGTACTGGAGACACTGGCGGACATGGCCATCACGCTGGGCGGCGAACGGCACTGTGTGATTGCGCGTGAACTCACCAAGCGTTTCGAGCAGATTCATGCCCTGCCGCTTGCCGAGGCGCATGACTGGCTTGCCGCTGAACCGCAGCGGCAAAAGGGAGAATTCGTGTTGATTGTCGCAGCCCCGCAGCCGCACGTGGCTTCGGTTTCCGCTCCCGTACTGGATGCGGAAACCGAGCGTACCCTGGCGTTGCTGTTGGCGGAAGGGCTGCCCGTAAAACAGGTGGCGCGCCTTGCCGCAGCCCTTACCGGCGCGCCCAGAAACGCGCTTTACACACGGACGCTGGTTTTGAAAGGGCAGAAGGAATAGCCTGACACCCAAGCGTGGGAAGGCGAATCCATGTTGCGTCTCTGGGGACGATGTGCTCGTACACCTGGGGATGATGTCCCCGGTCCATATCCCTTTAGTGCACTCTTCCCGTTCCTCCTGTTTCCGTCTATAGTCGCCAGCTTTTATTTCTCCTTTTTCGCATGGAACTCCGCAAGTTGCAAAAAACCGTTGTCGCCGCGCTGGAAGACATCAAGGGCAGGGACATCACGGTGATGGACACCCGCAAACTCACGTCCCTTTTCGACGCTATCGTCATCGCCTGTGGCGACTCCAACCGGCAGGTCAAGGCGCTGGCGCGCAATGTGCAGGACAAGGCGCGGGAAGCCGGGCACGAAGTGGTCTCCGTCGAAGGCGAGGAAAGCGGCGAATGGGTGTTGGTGGATCTGGGCGACATCGTGGTACATGTGATGCAGCCTGCCATCCGCGCCTATTACAATCTGGAAGAACTCTGGCAATCCGCGCCCGATCGCGCCCACCACGCCGGAATCGAAACCTGATCCGGCTTCAGGCGCTCATGAAACTCACGATTCTGGCCGTAGCACACAGGCAAGCGGACTGGATACGTGCCGGTTGCGCGGAATATGTGAAGCGGATGCCGCGCGAACTGCCCACAGAAATTCTGGAACTCAAGCCCGATCCCCGCAACACGGGACGGACTGCCGAACAAATCATGCGCGCGGAAGGGGATCGGCTTCAGGCCGCCCTCACCCAATTGCGCACCCCACGCACGATTGCGCTGGATGAAAAAGGGAGCGACCTTTCCACCCGCGCTTTCGCCCGCTGGCTGGAAACGTGGACGCAGGAAGGGCGCGACGCGGCCTTTCTGATCGGCGGCGCGGATGGCCTGACGCCTGAACTGAAAGCCGCCGCCGATGCGCGCCTGCGCCTTTCCAGCTTCACCCTGCCGCACGGTCTTGCCCGTCTCCTGCTCTGCGAACAGCTTTATCGCGCCGCGAGCCTGCTCAAAAATCATCCCTATCATCGCGAATGAACCAGTCTCCCCACCGCATTTATCTTGCTTCCCGCAGCCCCCGGCGCCGGGAATTGCTGGCGCAGATTGGCGTCCTCTTCGATTCCCTGCCTTTCCGCGCCGGAGAACGTAGCGACCCGGTGGGTGACGAAACACCCCTGCCCGGTGAATGCGCCCCGGATTATGTCGCCCGTCTCGCCCGCGCCAAGGCTCTGCATGGCCTTGCGCTCATCGCCCTGCGCCGCCGCCTGCTCCAGCCGGTACTGGCGGCGGATACCGCGCTGGAAGTCGATGGCGAAATCATCGGCAAACCCCGCGATGCAGTCGACGCCGCCACGATTCTCCAGCGCCTTTCCGGGCGATCCCACCGGGTGCTGACCGGCATCGCCCTGGGTTGCGAATCACGCATGGAAAGTGCCCTGAGCATTTCCGAAGTGCGTTTCCGGGTGCTGGAGACGGAGGAAATCCGCCGTTATGTGGCGAGCGGCGATCCGATGGACAAGGCGGGCGCTTATGGCATTCAGGGGCGCGCGGGACTGTTTGTCGAACACATCGCGGGCAGTTATTCCGGCATCATGGGCTTGCCTCTTTGTGAAACGGGCCGGTTGTTGCGCGCCTTCGATTATCAATGGCCATGAATTCCGGCAGCAATCCCGCACAAGCGGCGGAAGTCGCCGCCTACCTCGACCATCTGGCCCATGAGCGACGGCAATCGCCGCTCACGGTGGCCAGCTACCGGCGTGATCTGGCGTGCCTGATCGAGGCCACAGGCGAATTGTCCTGGACACACTGTGACGCCCTCTTCGTGCGGCGGCAGATTGGCAGGCTGCATGGACAGGGACTTTCCGGACGTTCGCTTGCCCGTCTGCTTTCCGCCTGGCGCGGTTTTTTCGGCTGGCTGATCACGAAAGGCGTCCTCAGCGCCAATCCCTGCACGGGCATTCGTCCCCCGCGCGGTGAAAAACGCCTGCCCAACGCCCTTTCTGTAGAAGAAGCGCAAGGTTTGCTGGATGCGAACCCCGAACGCGCGGCGGAAGACGACGAGCGCCTCGCCAGCCGCGATCAGGCGATGTTTGAACTGTTTTACTCTTCCGGGCTGCGTCTGGCCGAACTCGCCACCCTGAACCTCGACGCCTTTGTGGCCGCGCGCGACACAGGGGAAATCCGGGTGCTGGGCAAACGCGGCAAAACCCGTATCGTCCCCGTGGGAGATATCGCGCAGACGGCGCTCGCGGCTTGGGCGGAACAACGCGGAACGCTGGCAAAACCAGAAGAAACCGCGCTTTTCGTGAGTATGCGCGGCACACGGCTCAGTATGCGGATGATCCAGAAACGTCTGGATCGCTACGCCCGTCTCGCTGGCGCGCGCGTACATATCCACCCGCACATGCTGCGCCATTCCTTTGCTTCTCACCTGTTGCAATCCAGCGGCGATCTGCGCGCCGTGCAGGAAATGCTGGGACACACCAGCATCGCATCCACCCAGATCTATACCCATCTGGATTTCCAGCATCTCGCCAAAGTTTACGACGCGGCGCACCCCAGAGCGAAGAAGCCGGAAAACAAGACTTGATGGTTTCATCGTAAAACCAGCTCCGGTTTGAAACCCCGCCCGGAAGAATCGGTGCGAAGGTTGGAACCCCGGCCTTCAGGCATAGGTATCTACACACCTTGTTCCCCCGCGTCATATTGCTGCGCATGCAGGACGGAATCGGCAAAGGTTCTGAGTTGCTCAGGGGAATAGTGCTCAAGGGTTTCGAGCATGGCGAAGCGCATGAAGACCCCCTTGAGCAGTGCAGGCATGGCTTGACGAACGGGGCGCGCGCCTCAGAACCGGTAATTTACCTTGAAACTCCCCGTTATCCCCTCGCGTCTGCCGGTGTAACCCTGCACGCCAAAATCCAGCGTCAGGGGTTTCCCCGCTGTGGGATTCAGCATAAAACCTGCTTCCAGCATCCCTGTATTGCCTTTCAACTTCGGCGTATCGAGCCGG
>JAISWQ010000021.1 GCA_031271025.1 Zoogloeaceae bacterium
CTGTCGGCGTCATCGAGTTCGACCAGCGTATCGCCCGCCGTCACCGCGTCGGTATCCTCCACGAACACCGCCTTGACCGTGCCGCCCACCTGCGGCGTAATCTGCACGACATGCCCGGCGACATAGGCGTCATCGGTGGATTCCTGCCAGCGCGAGACGAAAAACCAGTAAGCGCCCCAAACCGCCGCCAACCCCAGAAAAACCGCGCAAAGCACGAACAGGGCACGCCGGCGCGTACTGGCGTCGGGCGTCGCGGAATCGGCGGACGCGGCAGGAAGCGCCGACGAATCGGCGGGCGGCGCGGGAGGATCGGCAGGAGCGTTCGTCGTGGTCATGGCGGCGGGGATCAGATGTCAGGAATCAGGGATCAGAAGAAGTTTGCGGCACTGCGTGCCGATGGATACCCTTTTCCCTGATCGCGTCGGACGCATGGTACTGACAAGTACCTTTTGTGTCAAACCTCAAAAACATCCGCCGTCGCACCACGGCGCGGCAATCCTCATTACCGTCATTGCGAGGAGCGCAGCGCCGGGGAGTTTCAAGCGTTTCCGCCTGCGAAGGTTGGAACCCCGGTGAAGGCCGGGGTTGCGACCGTAGCAACCTGGAAGGGAATGCAAACCCCTTCCAGGTTTGTTTTGAGCGACTTCGCATGAATGCCTGTCGCCCATTTCTTGCTGCAAGGCGCGTCTTTTCTACCAGCGCCGGTACAATGCGCATCTTCTTTCGTCCCAAACCCGGCTGTTCCCCATGTCCGACCTGCTTGCCCGCCTGAATCCGCCCCAACGTGAAGCCGTGACCCTGCCCTCGACACATGCCCTGATTCTGGCGGGCGCGGGCAGCGGCAAGACGCGGGTACTTACGACCCGCATTGCCTGGCTGCTCGCCAACGACCTTGTCAGCCCGCATGGCATTCTGGCCGTTACCTTCACCAACAAGGCGGCGAAGGAAATGCAGGCGCGGCTTTCGGCGCTTTTGCCCATCCATCCGCGCGGGTTGTGGATCGGCACCTTTCACGGACTTTGCAACCGGATGCTGCGTGCCCACTGGCGCGACGCGGGACTGGCGCAAACCTTTCAGATTCTCGATTCGGCGGATCAACTTGCGACCATCAAGCGCCTTCTGAAGGCAGCGAACGTCGATGTCGAAAAATACCCGCCGCGCGAACTCCAGAGTTTCATCAACGCCCACAAGGAACAGGGCGTGCGGGCAGGCGCGGCGGAAGCCTGGGATCACTACACCCGCAAGAAGGTCGAACTTTATGCCGAATATGAGGCGCAATGCCAGCGCGAAGGGGTGGCGGATTTCGCCGAACTGCTCTTGCGCTGCCACGAACTGCTGATCCGCAACGAGCCGCTGCGGCAGCATTATCAGGCGCGTTTCCGCCACATCCTGATCGACGAATTCCAGGATACCAACCGTCTGCAATACGACTGGCTGAAACTGCTCGCCGGGGGCGGCGCGGCGCTTTTCGCGGTAGGGGACGATGACCAGAGCATCTACGCCTTTCGGGGCGCGGAAGTCGCCAATATGCGCGATTTCGAGCAGCACTACGCCGGCGAACACGTGATCCGGCTGGAACAGAATTATCGTTCGGCGGGCAACATCCTCGCCGCCGCCAACGCCCTGATTCGCAACAACCGCGCCCGCCTGGGCAAGAATCTGTGGACGGACGCGGGCGAAGGCGAACTCCTGCGGGTGTTTGAAAGCCCTTCCGATCTGGACGAGGCGCGCGCCGTGGTCGACGAAATTCGCGCGCTGATGGATGAGGAAGGCGTTTCCCCCGATCAGATCGCCCTCCTCTACCGTTCCAATGCCCAGTCGCGCGCGCTGGAACATGAGTTGTTCAGTCGCGGATTGCCGTATCGCGTCTACGGCGGCCTGCGCTTTTTCGAGCGGCAGGAAGTAAAGCACGCGCTCGCCTATCTGCGCCTCATCGCCAATCCCGATGACGACACCGCCTTCTTGCGCGTGGTCAATTTCCCGGTACGCGGCATCGGCGCGCGCACGCTGGAAATCCTGCAAACCACGGCACGGCAACTGAATACCAGTCTTTACAACGCGGCGGCCTCGCTTTCCGGCAAGGCAGGCGCAACCGTTGCCGCCTTCATCCGCCTGATCGAACAGATTCGTGACGAGACGCGCGCGCGGCCCCTGCCGGAATCGATCGCCCGCGTTGTGCAGAGCAGCGGCCTGGACGCCCATTATCGCGCCGACAAAAGGGAAGGCGAGGAACGGCTTGCCAATCTGGATGAACTGGTCAACGCGGCCACCCTCTTCATGGGCGAGCACACCGCGCCCAACGTCGCCGCCGCCAGCGAAGCGGAAGACGACGTGCTGGTGGCTTTTCTCACCCACGCGGCGCTGGAAGCGGGCGAACATCAGGCGGAAACAGGCCAGGCGGCGGTGCAATTGATGACCGTACACGCCGCCAAGGGACTGGAATTCGACGCCGTGTTCATCACCGGCCTGGAACAGGGCTTGTTCCCGCACGACAACGCGCTGGAAGACCACGACGGTCTGGAAGAAGAACGCCGCCTGATGTATGTCGCCATGACCCGCGCCCGCAAGCGGCTTTACCTCACCCATGCGCAAAGCCGCCTCCTGCACGGACAGACCCGCTACGCCCTGCCCTCGCTTTTTCTGGAAGAACTGCCGCCGGAAGCCCTGAAACACATCACCGCGATCACGCCCCGACAACCCGCCTGGAGCTACAACAGCGGATTTTCCAGCCGCCCTCGTCCCGCCCCTGTCGTCCCGCCCCTGCCGGAATTGCCGGGGGGGCTGACGATAGGCAGCAATGTCCGTCACGCCAAATTCGGTTTCGGCGTCATCGTGGATGCCGAAACCGGCAGCGACGCCAGGGTGCAGGTCAATTTCGGCAGCGCCGGCATGAAATGGCTTGCGCTTGCCTACGCCAAACTGGAAAAAGCTTGAGAGCGCAATTGAAAGTGGCGGATAACCCCCCCTCGTGAAATCCAACACATAGTCAGTCAACTGCTGCCTTCAGGATAAAACCGATGCAGGAATTGCGTAGAGCACGGTATCCGCGGAGAAAGGCGAATGGCCGCGAATGTAAAAGCGGTAATCCAGATTCCAATCCTGGAGCATCAGGGGAATTTCCCACAGTTGCGCGGCCTCGTGGTAGATGCTGATGGTCAGAACCGGGCGATAGCGGGCAATCATTTCTCGCGCGCCGCGCAGGGCTTCCGGCTCTGAGCCTTCGATGTCCATCTTGATGAGATTGGGCGCGAAATTCGGCAGCACCTCATCCAGCGCAACCCGCTGCGCCGTCTGAAACGTCCCTGTTGCGACCGTGCCGGGAATCTTGTCGGCGACCCGGGAACGTTCTCCCATAGCAAAATTCTCGAAATTCACGATGTCCAGCGTCTCGCCCAGCGCACAGGGAAAACGGACGATATTCCGGTAATGGGCGGAATTTTTCACGAGTTGGCGAAAGTTTTCCGGGTTCGGATCGAAGGCGGCAATGGCCTCGAAATCGTAGCCCGCTTTTTCCAGATCGTTCAGCGTATCGCCGATATACGCGCCGCAGTCGATGAAACGCAGTGGATTGGGCCAGCGTGGCAGGTCATCGGGGTGATATTGCTGATTGTGCCAGGGCGGTAACAGGGAAGCGAGGCCGGAAAGCCGGAAGCGTACTACGCTTTCCAACCATTGATGACTGGAATCATCCGCCAGGAGAGTATCGAATGCCTCTATTTTTTCAACCGCCGCGCGATACAGGGCTTCCGTGCCGTCATGGAAAAATGTGTAGTGGCGATCAGGCAAAGCATCGCGCTGGAAAAAGGAAAACCAGGTGGTCGTCAGAATGTGCGGGAACCCGGTGGCCAGCAGCCTGCGTTCGAGGTTGGCCAGTTCCCCCCAGCAATGGATGCTGTTCAACGCCTGCATGAGGGTATGGCGTGTGGGATCGTTATGGGTGAGCCAATCTTCCAGCGTTGAAACCGGAAGGCCGTCGAGTGTTTGTCCGGGTTGCGCGTTGCGGTCGAGAAAGCCTGTGACCGTGTACCCCATTTTCAGAAAGGCGGCTGCGGCATCACGCCCGCAACCGCCTGCTGAATAAACAATGATGGGCTGTTCGGGAGGGGGGGGGGGGGGCGAAATTCAACGAGAATGGGGGCATATTTTACAGGCACAGAAAGCCTCATTCACAAAGAGAGAGATG
>JAISWQ010000147.1 GCA_031271025.1 Zoogloeaceae bacterium
AAAAAGATCGAGTTGTTCAGGATTCATCGTAAAACCAACTCCGGTTTGAAACCCCGCCCGCAAGAAGGGTGCGGAGGCGGGACCCCTTTCTTGCGGCCGGGGTTTCGACCATAGCCATTGGGGAGGGGAAAGAAACCCCTTCCCAATGGCGTTTGACCGACAGCCCTGATGGGCTGTCGCTGATTTTTGCTGTTCGATCCATGGAATCAACCGTTCAATTTCCAGATTTTCAACCGAATGCGCGTATATCGCAACCATTGATCCTGTATCTCTCCAACCCTGAAAGTTGTCACTTAATTGCGCTTCTTGCGATGTACATCCTTGTTTTTTCGCCTCTCTTTCGCCACAATGCCAAGATGCCAGTTTCAGCGTACCCACCTTGGGCCGTATTGTCTTGTGACGAAGGATTTTCCCATGTCTTTCAACGAAGAAGTCTCCTTCTGGAACCCTGATTACCGCGACGAGCGTTACAGTACAATTTTTGCCGAATGTCCAATTCCTTTTGCCCTCACCCGTCTTTCGGACAACCGCTTCATCGAGATCAACAAGGCGTTTGAACGCGCCTTTGGCTGGTCACGCGAGGAAATGCTGAACAAGACAGGCAATGAAGACGGGTTTTGGCTCAGCACAACGGAACATCAGGCATTCAACGCACGCCTCCGACAAAAAAACACCGTTACCGCCTTTCCCATGGAAGCCCGCTGCCGCGATGGTTCCCGCTACCACTGCCGTCTTTTTGCCACGCTCTTGCCCTACAACGGAGAAGAATACATTTTCACCTGCGTGATCGACATCGGCGACCAGTTGATGGCCGAGCAGGAAGCCCGTTTCTACTTCAACCGCTTCCAGCAGCTTTACGAACACATGCGCGACGCCTGCGCCCTGATCGGCAGGGATGGGCGTTTCCTGAGCTGCAATTCCGCCTGTTGCGAGATGCTGGGTTACAGTGAACAGGAATTGCAGCACCTCACAGTGTGCGATGTCACGCCTGCGCACTGGCACGCGCAGGATCACCGCATGGAGAGCGCGCAGATTCCCCAGCGGGGGTGGTCGGATCTCTACGAAAAGGAACTCCTGCGCAAGGATGGCTCAACCTTTTTGGTGGAAGTGCAACGCTACAAGAATCTTGACGAGGCAGGCGAACCCGATGGTTTCTGGAGTGTGGCGCGTGATATTTCCGAACGCAAGGCCCAGGAAACGAGCCTGAATTTTCTCGCCTACCACGATCCGCTGACCCGGCTCCCGAATCGCGCCCTGTTGATCGACCATCTGGAAAATGCCCTCAAGCGCGCCCGGCGCAGCATCCTGACGCCCATTCACCCGCAGGAAACGCAAACGCGCGACCTGCAACTTGCCCTGCTCTTTCTCGACATCGACCACTTCAAGAATGTGAACGACACTCTGGGACATCAGGCAGGCGACACTCTTTTGCAAATCTCGGCACAAAACATCGCCCGCTATCTGCGCGAAGCCGATGTGCTCGCCCGCTTTGGCGGCGACGAATTCGTCATCCTGCTGGGTTTCCCGGTCACGGTGGAAAGCACCACGCAAATCACCCGCCGTCTCCTCTCCCTTTTTGCCGAGCCGGTGCGCCTGAAAAACCATGAAGTCTACGTGACCGCCAGCATCGGCGTGAGCTTCTTTCCCCGCGATGGACTGGATGCCGACACCCTGATCCGTCACGCCGACCTTGCCATGTTCAAGGCGAAGGAAATGGGGCGTAACACTGCCTGTTTCTACGAAGTCAGCATGGGCGCTTCCATCCAGGAGCGGATGCAACTGGAGACCGCCCTGCGCGGCGCCCTGCAACGCGGTGAGTTTCTGCTCTATTACCAGCCGCAAATCGACCTTGGCACAGGGATGCTGACGGGCGTGGAAGCCCTGCTGTACTGGAATCGTCCGGGCATTGGCCTGATGCCGCCCTCGCGGTTCATCCCCATTGCCGAAAGCATCGGCATCGTCAGCGAGATCGGTTTCTGGGCGCTGGCGGAAGCCTGCCGCCAGATGACGCTCTGGCGTAACGCCGGTCTCGACATGCCGCGCATCGCGGTCAATCTTTCCGTACAGCAACTGGAAAACAAGGATTTCGTCGAAGTCGTGGCGCAGCAGCTGCGCGACAACAAGCTCCTGCCCGATGCGCTGGAACTGGAAGTCACGGAATCGCTGTTGATGCATCGCAGCGGGCAATCGCTCGCCGTGCTGGAAGGACTGCACACCCTGGGCGTGCAATTGTCGGTGGATGGTTTCGGTACCGGCTATTCCTCGCTTGCCTATCTCAAAACCCTGCCGGTGCACCGGCTCAAAATCGACGATTCCTTTGTCCGCGACATCGGCCGCGACAGCAACAGTGAATCCATCATTCGCGCCATCATCGCCCTCGCCAAGGGACTGGAACTGGAAACCGTGGCCGGAGGCGTGGAGCGCGAAGAACAGGAACACTTCCTCCTGGCCGAAGGCTGCCATGTCGGCCAGGGTCCCCGCTATGCCCGCCCGCTGCTGCCGGAAAGCATTCTGGAGCAATTCGGTTCCAGACGACAACCTCAGGAAAGCGCGTCCCGACCTTTCCTGAAAGCCTGACATGCGCCTTGCCCTCACCCGCCCCGATGACTGGCATCTGCACCTGCGCGACGAGGCCGCGCTCGCCGCCGCCCTGCCCTACAGCGCCCGCCAGTTTGCCCGCGCCATCATCATGCCCAACCTGAAACCGCCGGTGACGACGACGGCAAAAGCCCTGGCCTATCACGCCCGCATTCTCGCGGCGCTCCCGGCGGGCGCGGACTTCACGCCGCTGATGACCCTCTATCTCACCGACGCCACCCCACCGGAAGAAATCGCCCGCGCCGTGGATTCCGGCCTCGTGAAGGCGGTGAAACTCTACCCGGCGGGCGCGACGACCCATTCCGCGGCCGGAGTCACCGCCATTGAAAAAATTTCCGCGCCGTTGGCTGAAATGGAACGGCTGGGGCTGCCGCTCCTGATTCACGGCGAAGTCACCGATCCCGCCATCGACCTCTTTGACCGCGAACGGGTGTTCATCGATACGGTGCTCGCCCCGTTGCTTTCCCGTTTTCCCGGACTGAAAGTGGTGCTGGAACACATCACCACGGCGGAAGCCGCGCGCTTTGTCCGGGAAGCCGGAGCCAACGTGGCGGCCACGATCACCGCGCATCACCTCCTCTACAACCGCAACGCCATTTTCGCGGGCGGTCTGCGTCCGCACTGGTATTGCCTGCCTGTCCTGAAACGCGAGCGGCACCGGCTGGCGCTGCTGGAAGCGGCGACTTCCGGCAATCCCAAATTCTTTCTCGGCACCGATTCCGCCCCGCACGCCACTTCCGCCAAGGAAGCCGCCTGCGGCTGCGCGGGCTGTTTTACCGCCCATGCCGCGCTGGAACTTTATGCCGAAGCCTTTGAGAATGCCGGGGCGCTGGACAAACTGGAAGCCTTCGCCAGTTTCCACGGCGCGGATTTTTACAGCCTGCCGCGCAACAGCGGCCGCATCACCCTGGAAAAAGCGGCGCAGACCATTCCGTCCAGCCTGCCCTACGTCTCCGGTGAAACCCTGACGCCGTTCCGGGCGGGCGAAACCCTGACCTGGCGTCTTGCCGCCTGAACCCCGCCGCGAGGAAGCTCTCATGAATCCACTCATCCGCCCGCTTGCCTCCTTTGCGCTGGCAGCCCTCTTCCTCTCTCTTTCCGGCTGTTCCAATGACGGCGCGGCCTACCTGATCAATGGTTCCCGTCATGCAATTTCCATAGAGCGCAAACAGGATTATTTCTGGGAAAAGCAATACCAGTACGCCGTGGTGGTTTCCCGCCTGCCGGATTGCCAACGCAAGCATTACATCCAGAAAGCCGGCGCAAAAGCGCGGCTGGAACTCTGGACGCCGGGATCACACACCTACATCCTGAGAATCGGCAAGAACGCTTACATTACCGAAGCACAGCACTGCGAGGGGTTTGCCCGGCTCGATGCCGACCCGCCCGGAGGCTACGGCGAGTATCTGGGCACTTTCGTCATGAAAAACGATGTATTCAGTTTCGTTCCAGAAGAAAAAGTGGAAGAAACGCCTGCTTCTGCGCCCTCCCCAGCCCAGTGAAGATTGTCCGCCATGTTCAATTGCCCCAACGCTCGCCACCGCCCTCACCGGGGTTTTACCTTCATCGAAATCATGCTGGTGCTTTTGCTGTTCAGCATCCTGTTGCTTTTTGCCCTGCCTTCCTGGCAGGAGCAGGCTGTGCGCAGGCAGGTACGGGAAGCGCTTGCCATGATCAACGACATCAAAACGCTGGAGAGCCAGCATTACCGGCTCACAAACAGCTTTCCCGTCGACAACGCCAGTGCCGGACTGCCCGCCAGTGACAAATTTGTCGGTCTCTACGTGCGGGAAATCCGCGTGGAAAATGGCGCGATTCACATCGCCTTCGGCAACCGGGGGCACGCCCGGCTGCAGAAACAAATCCTGAGCCTGCGCCCCGCTATCGTCCTCGGCGAACCGCTGGTGCCCATCGCCTGGATTTGTGGCCGTTCCCGCATCCCGGACGGCATGACCACCGTCGGCACCGACCGCACTACCCTGCCCAACCTCCTGCTCCCCTTGGATTGCCGGGGCTGAAATGCAGACGGAACGCGACAGATACGGAATCTTCGCTGAAAAAAGCACCTCTCGACCCTCCGTACACCAGCGTTGCCTGCCGCCTGTTTCTACAATTCCCGTAGCGCTTCTGCCTGCAACACCCGCCAACGGCGGCTACTGCCGGAAAGATAGCCCTTGCGTTGCCAGCCGGCGAAGAGACGGCTCAGGGTTTCGGCGCGCAATCCCAGGCTCGCGGCCAGTTGGCGCTGGCTGGTGGGAAGTTCCAGCACAAAGGGTTTCGCGCCTTTTTCGGCAGGGCACAGTTTGAGCAGATAGCGGGCAAGGCGTTGCGCGGCGGAACCCGTGGTCACGGCTTCCATTTCCTCGATGCGGCGGCAGAGCGCGCCGCTCGCCATTTCCAGCAAACGCACGGCCACCACGGGCGCGCTGGCGCAGAGGGCGCGCAAATCCTCGCCCCGCATCTGGGCGACCAAGGCAGGGCGCACCGTGCGGAAACTCAGGGGATAACGTCCTCCTGGCGCAAAAACCAGGGCTGGCGCAACCAGTTCCCCGGCGCCCAGACGTCCGAAAAAACGTTCCTCGCCATCCAGACCGCAGCGCAGCAATTCCACCTCGCCTTCCAATACCAGCCACCAGAATTCGGCGGCTTTGTTTTCCCACCCCAAAAACTGTCCTCCGACACAGGACTTTACACAGCCCCTGGCAAGCAGGCGCGACAACAGATCAGCCTCCACCCCTGCAAATACCCGGTGGGCGGCAAGGCGAGAAACCACAGCGGAGACTTCAGGTAACTTGACAAAAATCATTATGGACACGGGATGAATACGAGACAATAGAAGTCATGATAATCAATCTTATTTATAAAGGCAATGCATGAGCCGCCCAATGCCCCATCCCCCCAATTCCACACCTCACATTTCAGCCACCGTTCTGTGCGCGCCGCAAATTTCCGGACAACGACACCACCGACGGCGGCTCGGTGTTCTACGAAGATCGGGTCAGCACGCCGGGACGCATCTTTGTCACCACCCTGGATCCCTGCTATCACCACGGCAGCCGCTTCATGCCTGCCGCCTCACGTCTTCTGCGCGGGTTTTTGCCCTGGCTTGCGCGCCAATGCGACGGACGCTGCGCCCAGCGTCGAGCGGCGGCGCTGGCGGCGGCGTCCTGAGTGGAAGACGATGAAGGCAAACGCGCGCGTTGAAATCATGCCACGCGGAACCAGGGACGCCACACTCTGGCTGGGCATCGCGCTGGCGCATGTCGGCGTTTTGTGCCTGCTCATGCGTCCGCTGTCCGTGTCCGCGCCGCAATGGCGGCAGCCCGTCACGCTGGCGGTGATGTTCTCGCCCGCGGCGGCAGCGCCCGCCCCTCCAGCGCCGCCTGTGCCCGCGGCGCCGGAGCCACCCGCCGTGCAACCTCGCGTCAGGGTACGCCCGGTTCTCGCCGCGCCTCCGCGCGCCAAGGCCGTGTCTACCCCGGTAGAGGAAGTGGCGCAACCCGTGCCGGTTGAAGCGCCCGCTGAATCCAGCGAATTCGCCCCTTCCGCACCCTCCGCGCCCTCTGGAGCGGCTGTGTCCGGGGTGGCCGGCGCCGCGACCGAGCTGCCGCGTTTCGATGCCGATTATCTGGACAATCCCAAACCCCCTTACCCGGCGTTTTCCCGGCGAATGGGCGAAAGCGGACGGGTGCTTCTGCGCGTGTTTGTTGAAGCCAACGGTCGCGCAAGCCGGGTGGAACTCAAGAAAAGCAGCGGCTTTGCCAGACTGGACGAAGCCGCGCAGACAGTGTTGTACCGCTGGCGCTTCATTCCTGCCCGCCGTATCGAAAATGGCGTGCAACATGCGGTCAGCGCCTGGGTTGTCGTACCCATTACTTTCAAACTGGAATGAAAGGAGGTCGTTCGTTTTACGTTTCACATTGATTCGCTCACTCCGTGTTGGCCTCTCCCGTCATGGGAGAGGCACTTTTTGCTGTTTTTTCACCCTTGCCTTCTCTCCCGGTTTGCCGGGAGACGCATGACGCAACCGAATATTGAATCGACCTTCCCAAGGAACCCCACGATGGAAAACGCCCAGGGCTTTGCCCATTTTCTTGCCACTTCCGATTTTGTCGCACGCGCGGTACTCACCCTGCTTCTCCTGGCCTCTACCGCCACCTGGTATCTCATTCTCAGCAAGGGCGCGCGCCTCTTCTGGATGAAGCGAAAAAGCGCGGCCTTCATTGAAGCATTCTGGGACGCCCCCAATCTGGAAGCTGTTGCCGCCCGCATCCGCGAGAATGGCGCAATGGAACCTTTTTCTCACCTTGTGCACCACGGTTTTACCGCCCTTGAACAGAGCGCCCGCAGGAACCAGGGAGAAGCGGCAACCCTGATGAATTCCGGGGCGGCGGATGACCTGATCACCCGCGCCCTGAAACGCGCCATCGACGAGGACAGAAGCCGTCTTGAATTTGGCCAGACCCTGCTTGCCACGGTCGCTTCCGCCGCGCCCTTTGCCGGTCTTTTCGGCACTGTCTGGGGAATTTACCACGCGCTGCTCGCCATTGGCGCCAGCGGTCAGAGTTCGCTGGATGCGGTCGCGGGGCCAGTCGGCGAGGCGCTGATCATGACCGCGATTGGCCTTGCCGTGGCGCTGCCCGCCTCCGTGGCCTACAACGCCTTTGCCCGCGCCAACCGCAACCTGCTGGCAAGACTGGATGCCTTTGCCTACGATGTCTTCGCCTTTCTCGCCACCGGCATCAAGACTTCGCCCATGCGCGCGGACGCCCGCGCAACCAGCGACAAGGTGATGGAACTTGCCCGCGCCGCCCGCCTCGCGCCGCGCCGTACCCACTCGCATGAAGGAGCCTGAGATGGCCTTCGCCAGTCTGCAAACCGATAACGGGGATGATTCCCTCGCCGAAATCAACATGGTGCCGATGATCGACGTCATGCTGGTACTGCTGGTGATTTTCATCGTCGCCGCGCCCCTCCTGACCCATTCCGTTCGCCTCGATCTGCCACAGGCGTCCGCCACGCCAAACCCCAGCGAGACCCATCAGATAAACCTTGCGCTGGATGCCGCCGGGCAACACTTCTGGAATGGCGAAGCCCAGAGTATCGAAGCCCTGTCTCGCAAATTCGCCGCTGCCGCGCATCAAACGCCGCAACCGGAACTTGTCCTTTCCGCCGATCGCAAAACGCCTTACGAAGCCGTCGCCAAAACTCTGGCCGCCGCCGCGCAACAGGGCTTGACCCGCATCCGCTTCGTGACGCTGCCGGGAACGGAACCCTGAGCGTATTCCCAGGCGATTTCGCGCTGACAAGCCATCACGCGCGGCTTGCTCAGGTTTCTGAAACGCCCCGCGCCCGATCTGCGTGGAATTGCCGGGTGAAGGCCGCGAACTGGCTGTTTTCGAGCGCGGCGCGCATTTCGGCCATCAGGGTCTGGTAATAATGAAGGTTGTGCGTGGTGTTGAGAATGGCTCCCAGAATTTCGCCCGCCCGGAACAGATGATGCAGATAGGCGCGGCTGAAATGACGGCAGGTGTAGCAGGTGCAGGAAGCATCCAGCGGGCGCGGGTCGGCCTTGTGCGCGGCATTCTTGATTTTCAGGTTGCCATAACGGGTAAACAGATAGCCGTTGCGGGCGTTGCGGGTGGGCATCACGCAATCGAACATATCCACGCCTGTGGCGACTGCATTGACCAGATCTTCCGGTGTGCCCACGCCCATCAGGTAGCGGGGTTTTTCCGCGGGCAGGCGAGGCGCGACATGGGCGAGGATGCGCGCCATTTCTTCCTTGGGTTCGCCCACGGAAAGACCGCCAATGGCCATGCCGTCGAAGCCGATGTCGACAAGACCCGCGAGCGATTCGTCGCGCAGGTGCTCGTACATGCCGCCCTGCACGATGCCGAAAAGAGCATTGGCGTTTTCCAGATGCTGGTGCGCTGTTCTGGAGCGCCGCGCCCAATCCAGCGAGCGGCGCATGGAATGCGCGGCTTCCGCTTCCGTGGCCGGGTAGGGCGTGCATTCGTCAAAAATCATCACGATGTCCGAATCGAGGACATGCTGGATTTCCATGGACACTTCCGGGGTGAGAAAAAGTCTGGCGCCATCCACGGGAGAGGAAAACTTCACGCCTTCCGGGGTGATCTTGCGCATTGCGCCCAGCGAAAACACCTGAAAACCGCCGGAATCGGTGAGGATGGGCTTTTGCCAGCCCATGAAACCATGCAGGCCGCCGAATGGGCGGATGACGGGAAGACCGGGACGCAACCAGAGGTGAAAGGTGTTGCCCAGGCAAATCTGCGCGCCCAGGGTGTCGAGCATTTCCGGCGTCATGGCCTTGACGGCGCCATAGGTGCCTACCGGCATGAAAACCGGCGTTTCGACGCTGCCGTGCGCGAGCGTCAGACGTCCGCGCCGCGCCGCGCCCTCTGTGGTGAGACAGGAAAATTCCATGCGAAAAGAAAAGGTCAGAGCGCCAGCGCGGGTTTTTCGCCGGAAAGCAGATAGGCGATGAGTTCGCGCACGGAACGGATGGCGCGTCCGAAGGGCAGGCTGGCCTTGCCCCGGAAAAACAGACCCTTGTCCACCTCGCCATTGACGGCGGCGAGCAGTTGATGGTCGATGCAGAACTGTCCGTGTTTGGGATTGGCGTCCCGCAGGCCGCAGGAGATGATGCAGTCCCAGGCCAGGGTACATCGGTGTGTTTTGCCTTCCGCCGCTTTCATCAGGCTTTGTTCCCGCGCCAGATACTTGGCAAGCCAGGGCGTTTTGACCGCGCGGGCAGGAAGTCCGGCGCAGCTCATGAATTCCACCACGTCTTCCCGTTTGGCCTCAATCAGCACCTTCTTGAAATTGGGATGCGCGTCGCCTTCTTCGGTCACCGCGAAGGGGGTGCCCAGTTGCACTGCCGCCGCACCCAGCGCCATCATGGCCTTGACACGTTCATGGCTGTTGATGCCGCCAGCGGGAATGAGCGGGATGTTTTCCGCTTCCAGCCCAAGTTCTTTCAGGGTTTCCAGAGCACCGGGCAGGACCACGTTGAAGTCGAAACGGGCATCGCCCAGTTCTTCTTTCTTCGGTGCGCCCAGATGTCCGCCCGCATAGGCTGGATGTTCGATGACGATGGCGTCCGGCAGGCGTTTTTTGCGCATCCATTTTTTCAGGATGAGGGTAATGCCGCGCACGTCGGAGAGAATGGGCAGAAGCGCCACATGGGGAAAATCCGCCGTAAGGTCCGGCAATTCCAGCGGCAGTCCCGCGCCCATCACGATGGCGTCTGCGCCGGAGACGCAGGATTGCTGGATGCAATCCTGGTATTGCGTGACGGCGCGCATCACATTGACCGCGATGAGGCCGCGCCCCTGGGCGACTTCCCGTGCCTTTTTGATTTCCCGATCCAGCGCGGTCAGATTGGCGGCCTGAATGGCGGCCTTGTTGGCGTCCCGGTCGCGGATGCGCCGTGTTTTCTCCATCAGGTCAGGGTGGTGACAGCGCAGGTCGATGCTGGCGATCGTGCCTACCGCGTTCTCGGCCGCCACGGCGCCAGCCAGCCGGTGCGCCGAAATGCCGACGCCCATTCCTCCTTGTACGATGGGAAGCAGGGGCTTGCCCTTGAGGTTCAGAAGCGGAAAAGGCGAAGACAGAGGGGGAAGAGGCATTGCGCGGGGTTCGGAGAAAGATAGTCCGCAAGGGTACCAGAAAAACCGCCATTACGTTGAGGTTGAAGCGCGTGGGCGTTTGTCCGCCAGGACGAAGCTTCCGAGGGCGGGGCGCTTTCGCGCTCAGCCCCAAACCGCCTGTTCCGTCATTGCGAGGCGCGTAGCGCCGCGACAATCACAGCGTTCCAGAAAACTGAACCATGTTTTCGCTACGCTTGCTTTTGATGATGGAACGAGATGGAAAGCCGTCTGCGGGCGGCTTTTTCATTGCCTGTTTTCAGGCAAAATTTGCGCATTTATGCCGCAAAATGTCACTTTATTTTCCCTCTTTCTTTCTCCTTCCTCCCTTTTCTTCATGGCACATAATTTGCTTTGAATGCTGTATTCATTACCAGATAAACTGGAGCCTTGCCATGCCCCCCCCCCGCGGCTTTACCCTGATCGAATTGATGATCGTCGTTGCCGTCATCGGCATCCTTGCCGCCATCGCCTTGCCCGCCTATCAGGACTACGTCAAACGTGCCCACGTCAGCGAGGCGCTCACCCTGATGTCGGGCGTCAAGGCCGACATCACGGAATATTACGCGGCGAACGGCAAGTTTCCCTGGGCGCTGCTGAGTGTATATAACGTCTGGCAGACAGCGTCGATTCCCAAGGTCGTTGGAAATGCCGTTGACTCTGTAGTGTATACGGAGACGGTTGATGATCACCATATTGGGCTTGGCGCCCAAATGAAGCAGAGTATCTTCCCTGGTACTGCTTGTGGTATTGGTTTCCCCTGTACAATCGGTCTCTATGGTTCCACATCACCAGATGCCGGGAGTATTACCTGGACATGCAGAAGAGTAGATTCCATCGTCAGCGTGTTCTCCAAAACGACTTTGCCCGACAAATGGCTGCCCGCCGCCTGCCGAGGCAAGTGAACTCCGCATGACAAGCAAGACAGGGAATGCCGCATGGATGAAAACCGGCCCCCAATAAAAAACCGCCTCACAGCGGTTTTTTATTGCCCCGGTCATCCGATTGCGACTGCGTGGGTGTTCAGGCGCGCGCCACACGCGGTGCGGCAATTCCCCCTCACCTCGTCATTACGAGGCACGCAGCGACGCGGACGGCGGTTTGGTTTTCTGGGACGGTAAAGCTTCCCCACAGCCACCTGAACGGAACAGAGGGCGCGCCGGGGAAAATCAGAAACCATGAACAGGTTCCTATACGTTGAAACTTTCCCCGCAGCCGCACTGGTTCTTGATGTTGGGATTGTTGAAGCGAAAGCCCTCGTTCAAGCCTTCCCTGCCGTAATCCAGCTCGGTGCCTTCCAGATAGGGCAGGCTTTTCGCATCGACGAAGACCTTGACGCCGTGACTTTCATACACTTCGTCGTCGTTGTTCGCCGTATCGACGAATTCCAGCTTGTAGGCCATGCCAGAGCAGCCGCTGGTGCGCACGCCCAAGCGCAAGCCAACGCCCTTGCCGCGTTTTTCCAGGAAATTGGCAACATGTTTCGCGGCCTGTTCAGTCAAGGTTACTGCCATTTTGTCTCCTTTTGTTTGTGGGCGGCTGTGCCGCCGGTGTCTGGTTCCCTGAGAACCTGTTTGTCTGACGGCGGGTAGCGCCTCTGCGTTGTGGCAGATTGTTCTTTTTTATTGTGAATTCATGGTGAATGCTTTTTCCTGTAATCCGCGACTGCCGCCTTGATGGCGTCTTCGGCCAAGATGGAACAGTGGATTTTTACCGGCGGCAGGGCGAGTTCCTCGGCAATCTGGGTGTTCTTGATGGCGAGGGCTTCCTCCACGGTCTTGCCTTTCACCCATTCGGTGACGAGACTGGAAGAGGCAATGGCGGAACCGCAACCGTAGGTCTTGAAGCGCGCATCTTCGATCACGCCGTCTTCGCCGACCTTGATTTGCAGTTTCATCACGTCGCCGCAGGCGGGAGCGCCCACCATGCCGGTGCCGACGCCTGCCTCGTCCTTGTCGAAACCGCCGACGTTGCGCGGATTCTCATAGTGGTCGATCACTTTTACGCTGTAACTCATGGTGTGGGTTCTCCGTTGATTTTTGGGGGGACGCGGGATTTTAACCGCTTTGCCGCATTCTGGATTTTGGCGTCATCGTCAATGCGCGGCCCATTGCACGCGGCTCAAATCCACGCCTTCCTGCACCATTTCCCAGAGCGGCGACATTTCACGCAGCTTGCCAATTTTTTTGTGCAGCAGACGCACGGCGTAGTCGATTTCCGCTTCGGTCGTAAAGCGCCCCAGGGTAAAGCGGATGGAACTGTGCGCGAGTTCGTCTTCCCGCCCCAATGCGCGCAGCACGTAGGAGGGTTCCAGGCTCGCCGAAGTGCAGGCCGAACCGCTCGATACCGCCAGATCCTTGATGGCCATCATCAGCGATTCGCCTTCCACATAGGCAAAACTGACATTCAGATTGTGCGACGCGCGCTGTGTCATGTCGCCGTTTACATAGACCGCCTCGATGTCGGAAAGACCGGCAAGCAGACGGTCGCGCAGGGCGGTGACGCGGCGATTTTCCTCCTCCATTTCCACGCGCGCGATACGATAGGCTTCCCCCATGCCGACGATCTGGTGTGTTGGCAGGGTGCCGGAACGAAAGCCGCGCTCATGACCGCCGCCGTGGATCTGCGCTTCCAGGCGCACACGCGGTTTCCGGCGCACATAGAGCGCGCCTATGCCTTTGGGGCCGTAGGTTTTGTGCGCGGAAAGGCTCATGAGGTCAATGGGCAGGCGGGCAAGGTCGATTTCCACCTTGCCGGTTGCCTGTGCCGCATCGACGTGAAAATAAATCCCCCGGCTGCGGCAAAGGGCGCCGATTTCGGCAATCGGCTGGATGACGCCGATTTCGTTGTTGACGAACATCACCGAGACAAGGCTGGTGTCGGGACGCAGGGCGGCCTCGAAGGCGGCAAGGTCGATGAGACCGTTTTCCTGTACATCCAGATAGCTGACTTCAAATCCCTGCCGCTCCAGATCGCGCATGGTATCCAGCACGGCCTTGTGTTCGGTCTTGACAGTGATGAGGTGCCTGCCCTTGGTTGCGCCATAAAAATGCGCCGCGCCCTTGAGGGCGAGGTTATCGGATTCCGTTGCGCCGGAAGTCCAGACGATTTCGCGCGGGTCGGCGTTGATCAGCGCGGCCACTTCGCGCCGGGCTTCTTCCACGGCGGCTTCCGCCTCCCAGCCGAAGGCGTGCGAGCGCGAAGCCGGATTGCCGAATTTTTCAGTGAGCCAGGGAATCATCTTTTCCGCCACGCGCGGATCAACCGGCGTGGTGGCGGAATAATCGAGATAAATGGGCAGTTTCATGAGAGGCTCCGTGCGTGCGGCGTTGGCTTATACGTTGAGCGCCGTCAGTGTTTTGAATTGGGTGAGAACGCGGGCAAGCGCGAGGAGAAAGGCGTCGATCTCGTCCGCTGTGTTGTCGTTGCCGAGGCTGACCCGCGCCGCGCCGCGCGCCAGTGCTTCCGATACCCGCATCGCCGTGAGCGTTGGCGAAATTTCCGGGCGGGCGCTGGAGCAGGCCGAACCGCTGCCCAGCGCGAATCCGGCGCGATCCATCTGGCCGACCAGGGTTTCGCCATCCAGATTGGGAAAGGCGAAGAAAACCGTATTGGGCAGACGTTCGACGTCTTCGCCGAAAATCGTCGCACCCTGCGCGCGCAAACCGGATTCCAGTTTTTCCCGCAGGGCGGCAAGCCGTTGCGCGCGTTCGGAAAGCGTCCGCGCAGCCCATTCCGCCGCCGCGCCGAAACCGGCAATGGCCGCGATATTTTCCGTGCCGGAACGCAGACCGCGCTCCTGGCCGCCGCCCGCGATCAGGGGTTCCAGTTCCAGGCGTTTGTCGACGACGAGCGCCGCCGCGCCCAGAGGGCCGCCCATCTTGTGCGCCGACAGGGTGAGGGCATGAACCCCCGCCCGGTTGAGGGCGCGAAAGGAGAGCGGAATCTTGCCGAAAGCCTGCGCGGCGTCGACATGAAAGCGGGCAGCGGGCGCACGGGCGCGCACCTGCTCTGCCAGCCCGGCCACATCCTGCAAAACGCCGGTTTCGTTGTGCGCGCGCAGCACCGACCAGAGTGTCGCGCCTTCGGCAAGGGCGGCTTCCACAGCGGAAGCCCGCACCCGGCCAGCGGTATCGACGGGCAGCTCCAGATGCTGCCAGCCGCAGCGGACAAGCTGCCGCGCCGGATTTTTCACGCTGGCGTGTTCGATGGCGGACGTGGCGAGAACGCTCGCCTGGGCACAGCAGGCCGCCGTGCCTTTCAGGAAAAGATTGTTGGCCTCCGAACCGCCGCTCACAAAAATGATTTCCGCAGGCTCTGCATCCACGGCGCGCGCGACCTGTTCCCGCGCGTAAAAAAGTGCCGCGTGTGCCGCGCGCCCCGGCGTGTGCAGGCTGGAAGGATTGCCGCTCCGCGCGAGGAACGGCAGCATGGCTTCCAACACCGGCGCGGCAAGGGGCGTCGTCGCGTTGTGGTCGAGATAGACAGCGGGCATGGCGGGGAACCCGTGGCCGTCAGTGGCACACGGGACTGCGGTACTGCGCGACCAGATCGCCCAGGGAGACGGAAGAAAGATAGTCGTACATCTTGTGGTTCAGCGTCACCCACAGTTCGTGGGTCATGCAGTTGCCGTCCGTGCGGCAATTGCCCAGACCACCGCAGCGGGTGGCATCCAGCGGTTCGTCGACGGCGCGGATGATGTCCGCGACGCTCACGTCCTGTGACTCGAAGGCCAGACGATAACCGCCGCCGGGGCCGCGCACGCTTTCGACCAGCCCGTTGCGGCGCAGCTTGCCGAAAAGTTGTTCCAGATAGGAAAGGGAGATCCCCTGCCGCTCGCTTACGCCCGCGAGCGTGACGGGAGCCGCGGGGGTATTCTGTTCGTGCAGGGCGATGTCCATCATGGCGGTAACGGCAAAACGACCTTTTGTAGTCAGACGCATGGCAGGTTCCAGAAATTACTTGAGAGAATCACTTGACTATAGCAAAAGCCAAGCGTTGCAGTCAACTATTTAAGCCCGCAGAAAGCACTGACCGGAGCCTGGAACGCATTGGGCGCAACTGAAAGTCGCGGACGAAATCCCCTCGTCACAAGCAAAGCCCCCTGCTCTGCTTCTGGCGAATAATTCATTATATCCCGATCCGTAGCTGGCCTTCATTCCACGCAGACGGTGCGGCAGCAAACCGAAGCACTGTCTTCGGGGTAGCGCGTATGACGTTCCAGCCTTGCTCCATCCGCCGGTTCATTCCCCCTTGCCTTCCATGAACAAAAGCCGACTGACCACCGCCTCGCGTGCGTAGATGTCGTGGAAGATGCCGACGATGGCGCTGCCCGCGGCCTTGGCTTCCTCGATCAGTTCCAGCACGATCTGGCGGTTTTTGTCGTCCAGGGAGGCGGTTGGCTCGTCGAGCAGGAGCACGGGCCAGAAGACCATGAAACTCCGGGCGATATTGACGCGCTGTTGTTCGCCGCCGGAAAAGGTGCCCGGCGCGAGCGGCCAGAGTTTTTCCGGGATGTTGAGACGCGCGAGGAGCGCCTCGGCCTTCGCTTGCGCGGCTTCCTTCGCGCATCCGCGCAAGCGCGCCGGTTCCATCACCACGTCGAGCGCGGAGACGCGCGGGATGACGCGCAGGAACTGGCTGACGTAGCCCAGCGTATGCCGCCGCGCCGCCAGGACGCGCCGGGGTTCGGCGCCGGCCAGTTCGAGCCAGCCCGCTTCCTGACGGACGCGGATGCTGCCGCCGGTGGCGAGATAGTTGCCGTAGAGAAGGCGCAGAAGTGTGGATTTACCCGTTCCAGACGCGCCGGAAAGAACCAGGCATTCGCCGGGGAAAACCTCGAAGCTCACGTCTTCCAGCACGTCGAGCACGGTGGGGGCGACGGCGCGTGACTGGCGCAGGACGAATTGCTTGGCGAGGCGGGAAACCTTGAGGGTCGCGTCCATGAGGTCAAACCTGAAGGATGGAGGAAACCAGCAACTGGGTATAGGGATGCTGCGGATCGTCCAGAATCTGGTCGGTCAATCCCGATTCGATAATCCGGGAACGGCGCATGACCATGAGACGGTCGGCCAAGAGGCGGGCCACCGCGAGATCGTGCGTGACCAGGATGACGGAAAGATCGAGTTCGCGCACCAGATTCCTGAGCAGATCCAGGATGCGCGCCTGCACGGAAACGTCCAGCCCGCCGGTCGGCTCGTCCATGAACACGAGGCGGGGAGCGGAGACGAGATTGCGTGCGATTTGCAGGCGCTGCTGCATTCCGCCGGAAAAGGTGTGCGGCGTGTCGTCGACGCGGGCGTCGTCGATTTCCACATGGCGCAGCCAGTCGAGCGCGGCCTGACGCAGCTTGCCGTAGTGACGCGCGCCTTGCGCCATCAGGCGTTCGCCGATGTTGGCCCCGGCGGAAACCGACATGCGCAGGCCGTCGCGCGGATTTTGTTCGACGAATCCCCACTGGGTGCGCAACAGGGCGCGGCGTCGGCTTTCTTCGGTCGCGTAGATGTCCAGCCAGTCCGCGCCGTCCCGGTAGCGCACCGTCCCCCGCTCCGGCGGCAGCCGCCCGGAAAGCGTGGAAAGCAGGGTCGATTTGCCGGAACCGGATTCACCCACCAGCCCCAGTACCTCGCCGGGATAGAGCGCAAACGAGATGTCCTGACAGCCCTGTTCCGGGCCGAACAGACGGCAGAGACCGTCGACTTGCATCAGGGGCTGC
>JAISWQ010000152.1 GCA_031271025.1 Zoogloeaceae bacterium
TAGGGCATGCGGTTCTTGGCGTGTTTTTCACGCACGAAGCGTTCTTCTTCGGCGGCGGCAACGAGTTTGCCGTCGATGTAGAGGGCGGCGGAAGGGTCGTGACTGACGGCGCCGGAGAGGCCGAGGACGATGAGGGACATGAAAAAGCCAAAATGCCATGAAAGGTACATTTTAACCCGCTGCGGGGGCAATGAAAAACTGCTCTCAGTTGGGAATGCAATCCAAAGTGGCGAGAATTTTGTCATTGCGAGGCGCTTCAGCGACGAAGCCATCCAGAAAACACATGGATTGCCACGGGGGATTGCGCCCCTCGCAATGACGAAAATGGGGTACGAATCATCTTCAATCGCTACTTTGGATTGCACCCAAGTACGCATCATCTTCCGGGTAGAATTTGCGCCCTTGAGGTTTCCGTTTAGAATCCCACATTCCCCTGTATTCCTCACGTTCTTTTCAGGAGTTTCACCTTGAACAACATCTTCCGCAATCTGGCAATCTGGCTCGTCATCTGCCTCGTCCTGATGACGGTCTTCAACCAGTTCAACCAGCGCCCGTCGAACGCCGCCAGCAGCGCCATGGATTATTCCCAGTTTCTCGCCGACGCGCGCGAAGGTCGCTTTGCCCGCGTGGTGATCGAGGATGGGCGCGAAGGGCGGATACTAACCGCGACCACCCGGGACGGCAAACGGGTTCTCACCAACGCCCCCATGGATTTGTGGCTGGTCTCCGATTTGCTCAAATACGGCGTCCAGATTGAGGCCAAGCAGGAAGAAGCGCCCTCTTTCCTGATGAACATTCTCATCAACTGGTTTCCGATGCTGCTCCTGATCGGCGTCTGGCTATTCTTCATGCGCCAGATGCAGGGCGGCGGCAAGGGCGCGTTTTCCTTCGGCAAATCCCGCGCCAAGATGATGAACGAGGATCAGAACGTCGTCACCTTTGCTGACGTGGCCGGTTGCGACGAGGCCAAGGAAGAAGTGCAGGAACTCGTCGACTTCCTGAGAGACCCTTCCAAATTCCAGAAACTGGGCGGACGGATTCCGAAAGGCGTGCTGATGGTGGGCAGCCCCGGCACCGGGAAAACCCTGCTCGCCAAAGCCATCGCGGGCGAAGCCAAGGTGCCGTTCTTTTCCATTTCCGGTTCCGATTTCGTGGAAATGTTCGTGGGGGTGGGCGCGGCGCGGGTACGCGATATGTTCGAGAACGCCAAGAAACAGGCGCCCTGCATCGTGTTCATCGACGAAATCGACGCCGTGGGGCGGCATCGCGGCGCGGGACTGGGCGGCGGCAACGACGAGCGGGAACAGACCCTCAACCAGTTGCTGGTGGAAATGGATGGTTTTGAGGGGCAAACCAGCATCATCGTCATCGCCGCCACCAACCGGCCTGACATTCTGGACCCGGCGCTGTTGCGCCCCGGACGCTTCGACCGGCAGGTGGTGGTGCCGTTGCCCGACATTCGCGGACGCGAACAAATCCTGCTCGTGCATATGCGCAAGATTCCCCTGCACGATGACGTCAAGGCCGACATCATCGCGCGCGGCACGCCGGGATTTTCCGGCGCGGATCTCGCCAATCTGGTCAATGAGGCCGCCCTCTTTGCCGCCCGCAGCAACAAACGCTTGGTCGACATGGAAGATTTCGAGCGCGCCAAGGACAAAATCATGATGGGCGCGGAACGTCGCTCCATGGTCATGGACGAGGATGAACGCAGAAACACCGCCTACCACGAATCCGGGCACGCGGTTGTCGCCAAGCTGGTGCCCAAGTCCGATCCCGTGCATAAAGTGACCATCATCCCGCGCGGGCGGGCGCTTGGCCTCACCATGCAGTTGCCGGAACAGGATCGCTATTGCCACGACAAGGAATACCTGCTCTCGCGCATTGCGATCCTCTTCGGCGGGCGCATCGCCGAAGAACTCTTCATGAACCAGATGACCACCGGCGCGGCCAATGATTTTGAACGCGCCACGCAAATGGCGCGCGACATGGTGACCCGCTACGGCATGTCCGAAATGGGCGTCATGGTCTATGGCGAAAATGAGGGAGAGGTTTTCCTGGGACGTTCTGTCACCCAGCACCAGAGCGTTTCGGAAGCCACCCTGCAAAAGGTTGACGCCGAAATCCGCCGCATCATCGACCAGCAATACACGCTCGCGCGCCAACTGCTGGAAGCCAACCGCGACAAGGTGGAAGTGATGGCCCAGACCTTGCTGGAATGGGAAACCATAGACGCCGAGCAGATCAACGACATCATGGCGGGCAAAGCGCCCAAACCGCCGAAAGCCGCCGCCAGCCCCGCCGCCAAGGAAGGCGAAGATATTCCGCCGCCTTCCGCTGCTCCCAGCGGCGGCAAACCCGGAGCGCCGGACGATGCGCCGGCTGTGGCCTGAAGTGCGCCCGCTCCGACCCCGGCTTGCTCACATAGAAAAACTTGTCGTCGCGCGCCAATATGGATCATCTACGAGCCAAAAACAACGGAAAGCCGAAAGTCCGTTCGCCATCCCGGATTTCAGGCTTTCCGCGTACTGAAACATGACCGGAACCAGTCAAGCCCATCTCCATTGCGGCGCGTTTTGCCTGCCACTGCATCGGCCTTTGCTCATGGGCATCGTCAACCTCACGCCGGATTCCTTTTCCGGGGACGGGATTTTCGGTTCAATGGCAATGGCGCTGGCACACGCCCGCGCGCAGTGGGAAGCCGGAGCGGACATCCTTGATCTTGGCGCGGAATCCACCCGTCCCGGCGCACAGCCAACGTCCTTGCAGGAGGAGCTGGATCGGCTCTTGCCCGTGCTGGAAAAAATCCGCGCGGAAGGTTGGCCGATCCCCGTTTCCATCGACACCTACAAGCCGGAAGTGATGCGCGCGGTGCTTGCGGCGGGAGCGGACATGATCAACGACATCAACGCCCTGCGCGTGCCAGGCGCGTTGGAGGCGGTGGCAGCAAGCGATTGTGGCATCTGCCTCATGCACATGCAGGGCGAACCGCTCAACATGCAGCGTGCCCCCGTCTATGCCGACGTCACCCGCGAGGTGCGCGATTTTCTCGTGGAGCGCCTTGCTACCTGCGACGCGGCAGGCATTGCCCGCGACCGCCTTGTCCTCGATCCCGGTTTTGGCTTTGGCAAAACGCTGGAACACAACATCGAACTCTTTCGCCGCCTGCCGGAACTCATGGTGGAGGGCCTGCCGCTTCTGGTGGGCGTCTGCCGCAAAACCATGCTGGGCGGCATAACCGGACGTCCCGTCGAAGAACGCCTCGCGGCAGGGCTTGCGGCCACTGTCGTCGCGGCAGCGAAAGGCGCGAAATTCATCCGCATACACGATGTGGCCGCCCACCGCGACGCGCTCGCCATCTGGAACGCCCTTGCCGCCTGATCCTTTCCGAACATTTCAGGGAACACCACACATGACCCGACAATACTTTGGCACCGACGGCATACGCGGAAAAGTAGGAGAACCTCCCATTACCCCGGATTTTGCCCTGCGCCTGGGTTACGCCGCAGGCAGGACGCTGCTGGCGCAAGCGCGGCTGCCCGCAGGCGAGCGTCCCGCCGTGCTGATCGGCAAGGACACCCGTATCTCCGGCTATCTGCTGGAAGCGGCGATGGAAGCGGGGTTTTCGGCGGCAGGCGTGGATGTTTCGCTGGTGGGGCCGTTGCCGACCCCAGGCGTGGCCTATCTTACCCGCGCCCTGCGTCTGCAAGCGGGCGTGGTGATTTCCGCCTCGCACAATCGTTTTGACGACAATGGCATCAAGTTTTTCTCCGCCGACGGCATCAAGTTGCCCGATGAGATGGAAACGGCCATCGAGGCGGAAATTCATCTGGATCAGCCCGTGGGTTGTGTCGGCTCCGCCGAACTGGGACGCGCCCGTCGCATCGAGGACGCGCGCGGGCGTTACATCGAATTCTGCAAGAGCACCTTTCCCGGCGAACTCAATCTGCGCGGTCTGAAACTGGTGGTGGATTGCGCGCATGGCGCGGCTTACCACATCGCGCCCGAGGTTTTTCACGAGTTGGGCGCGGACGTCATTTCCATCGGCAACACGCCCGACGGCTTCAACATCAACGCTGGATTCGGGGTCATGGAACCCGGCACGTTACGACAGGCCGTGCTGGAACACGGCGCGGATCTGGGGCTGGCGCTCGACGGCGACGGCGACCGCCTGCTGATGGTGGGGGCGGACGGCACAACATACGACGGGGATCAGTTGCTTTATGTGATTGTCTCGGCGCGGATACGGCGAGGCGAAACCATTCCGGGCGTCGTGGGAACCCTGATGACGAATCTCGCGCTGGAAGAGGCGCTCGCCAAACGCGGCATTCCCTTTGAACGGGCGCGGGTTGGCGACCGCTACGTGGTGGAAAAACTGCTGGAAACCGGCTGGAAGCTGGGGGGGGAAAATTCCGGGCACATCCTCTGTCTCGACAAGCACACCACCGGCGACGGCATCGTCTCCGCGCTTCAGGTGCTGGCCGCCATCCGGCAAGCCGGACAACCGCCGGAAACCCTGCTTTCCGCCTTGCGTCTCTATCCGCAAAAACGGATCGACGTCTCCTTGCCCGACCGGAACTTCCCCTGGCAGGACAATGCCGCACTCGCCGCCGCCGTTGCCCAAACGGAGCGCGCGCTGGCGGGCGAGGGGCGGGTATTGCTGCGTGCTTCCGGCACCGAATCCAAGCTGCGCGTCATGGTGGAAGGCCGCGACGCGCTCAGGGTAGAGAAACACGCGCGCGCCCTGGCCGAAGCGGCACAGGCGGCGCTGACCGGGTAAAATCCTGTCTTCATTCCCCGTTTCGTTGACAAGGAATCCTCATGCGTTTGTCGCTTATCCTCCCCGCGTTTTGTCTTGCCGCCTTGCCGGCTACCGTGCAGGCACAGGTGGAAATCCACACGCCCTGGGTGCGCGCCACCGTGCCGCAACAGCAGGCCACCGGCGCTTTTTTCAGCCTTGTCTCCCCTGTTGCCGCGAAACTGGTGGCAGCCAGATCCCCCATCGCCGGACGGGTGGAATTGCACACGATACAGATACAGGGGGAGGTGATGTCCATGCGTCCCATTTCTGAAATTCCGCTTCCAGCCAACGAAGTGGTTAACCTTGCGCCCGGCGGCGCGCATCTCATGCTGCTGGAGCTGAAAACATCACTCAAGGCAGGCGAACAGGCGCCGCTCATTCTGGTGGTGGAAGATGAAAAGGGAGAACGCAAGGAATATCCGCTGACCGCCGAAGTGCGTCCGCTTGATGCCCCTTCCCCCACTTTGCAAGGTCAACATGAACATCGGCATGAACAAAAAAACTAGAGTTACGGCACAACGGCACGCCTTCGCCGCCTTCATCCTTGCCGCATTGCTGACGACCAGCAGCGTGGCGCTGTCCGCTGCGGCGACCGGGGAATTCCACGCGCCGGAAATTCCGGCGGATGCGAGGCTACCCAAAAACTTCCGCCTCACGGATGCCAACGGAAAAACCCGCGTCCTCGCGGACTGGCGCGGCAAGGTGGTGGCGCTCTTTTTCGGCTACACCCAGTGCCCGGATGCCTGTCCCACCGGCCTTGCGCGCGCGGCGCAGGCGGTGCGGCTTCTGGGCACGGCGGGCAAGGAAGTGCAGGTGATCTTTGTCACGCTGGATCCCATGCGGGATACGCCCGCCGTGTTGCGTGAATATCCCATCGCCTTTCACCCGGATTTTCTGGGGCTTTTCGCTCCGCCCGCACAAACTCCGGCGGTGGCGCGCGCCTTCCGGGTCTTCTATCGCGTCAATCCTGGCGCGACGCCACAGACCTACACGCTCGATCATGGCGTGCAGACCTATGTTTACGACAAGAAGGGAAAACCCCGCCTCGCCATTTCCCATGCCGCCAGCGCGGAAGAAATGGCGGAGGATTTGCGGACACTCCTTGCGGAAAAGGATTAGAACATGCCCGTTTTACTTCTCCGAATCGGCTAGAATACGCGCTCTTTTTCTCTTTTCCTTCCACTCATGGATCTGATCGCCCGCGTCCAGCAGCATTTCGCCGACAGCATGGAAACCAAGCAGCACGCTGCCGAAAAGCTCGCCGCGCCGATTGCCGCCGCCATCGAAACGCTGACCCGCGTATTGATCGGGGAAGGCAAGATTCTCTCCTGCGGCAATGGCGGCTCCGCAGCCGACGCCCAACACTTCGCCGCCGAACTCGTGGGGCGCTTTGAGCGCGAACGGCAGGAACTCGCTGCCGTGGCGTTGACGACCGACAGCTCCATCCTCACCGCCGTCAGCAACGATTACGCCTTTGAGCAGATTTTTGCGCGTCAGGTGCGGGCGCTGGGCAAACCCGGCGACGCCCTCATCGCCATTTCCACCTCCGGCAATTCCGCCAACGTGCTGGAAGCCGTGCGCGCCGCGCAGGAAACCGGCATGACCGTCATCGCGCTCACCGGCAGGGACGGCGGCGAAATCGGCGCGCGGCTTGCCGCAGACGACCTCCACCTCAATGTTCCCGCCGAACGCACGGCACGCATTCAGGAAGTCCATCTCCTGATTCTGCATTGCCTGTGCGACGGCATCGACAGCCTCCTGATAGGAGACGAAGCATGACCCATCCTCTTCCTTCCCCCTCCCGCCGCTTCTTCTTTGCCGCTACGGCGGCGGCTGTTACCCTGCCGCTCCTTTCCGGCTGCTTTGGCCTGGCGCTGACCGGCGCGACCGTGGGTGTGCTGGCCGTCACCGACCGCCGCTCGCTGGGCGTGCAGACCGACGACGAAACCATAGAACTCAAAGCCTCGGCGCGCCTCTCCAAAGACATCAAGGACAAAAGTCACGTCAATTTCACCAGCTATAACCGGCGCGTGCTCCTGACCGGCGAAGTGCCGGACGACGCGACCAAGACGCGCGTGGCGGAAGAAACCCGGCGTGTGGAAAATGTGGAAGCGGTCTGGAACGAACTTTCGGTTTCCGGCGTCAGCAGCCTTGCTTCCCGCAGCAACGATACCTACGTCACCGCCAAGATGAAAGGGCGCTTTGTCGACGCCAACACGTTTTCCGCCCACCATGTCAAGGTGGTCACGGAAGCGGGCATTGCCTATCTGCTCGGCATCGTCAATCAGCGCGAAGCCGACGCGGCCATCCACGTCGCCCGCACCACACAGGGCGTGCGCAAGGTGGTGAGCGTCATGCAAATCGGCACGGACGCGGAAATCCGCCGCATCGACGCCAGCATTGCCAATTCGGCGGATTCCACAAGCGGCAAATAAACACGCCCTGTGATCGCGCCAACCGGCGTGAACCCGGAAAGCGCAGCGCCGCCGGTTGAGCGTCCGGTCAGGCCGCACTTTCCCCGAGCAGGAGAGCACGGACTTTCTTGTACTCCTCAAGTCGAGCGTAGTCCTTCTCCGTCGGCTCGGAGATTCGACCAAGGTCCATGTTCTCGGCGTTGTCGGCCAACTTCACCGCCCGTGCGACGGGATCGGCGGCTGCGCGAATCGCCGCTTCCAGGCGGGATTCACCGGCTCTCCTTGTAAGGTCCTCGACTGCGGAGACAACTTTATCGGGGAAACCTTCAGACCGAAGCTGCTCCAATGTAACCTGGGTATCCTCGACGACATCGTGAAGAACCGCTGCCATGCGTTCATGGGCCGTGGATACGCGCAACATTACCCGCAGGGGGTGGAGTATATAAGGCTGCCCCGCCTTGTCGACCTGACCCGCGTGTGCGGCTGCGGCTATCTCGATTGCTCGTTCCAGCGTTGCCATTCTTCGATGCTCCCTCGGCAGTTGGGGGACAACCTGACGTTTGAATCAACCAGCGCGCGTCAGCGCGTCCGGTTGAATGAATCGTCAGGGATTACCCGCGATATTGATGATTGTAGCCTGCATGACGGCGATGGTCTCACGGTGTGCGCCTTGCTCACCGATCACTTCACCTTGGCACACCGTGAGTGTTTTGCCTGCCTTTTTGATTTTGCCGACAGCAAGAAACCGGTCTGCGATTGCGGGGCGAATGAAGTTGATTTTGAATTCAACGGTAAGGACATCCATTCCGAGCGGAGCGACCGTCAAGGCGGCGTAACCACAAGCACTATCAAGCACGCTGGTCAAGGCGCCGGCATGGATGTAGCCGCG
>JAISWQ010000002.1 GCA_031271025.1 Zoogloeaceae bacterium
CCCCCCGCCGCCCCCCCCCCCCCCCCCCCCCCCCCCCCCCCCCCCCCCCCCCCCCCCCCCCCCCCCCCCCCCAATACCGGTGTCATTGCGGCGGCTCTCGCAATGACGATGACGATGGCTGACATGGATGAATCGGGCATACATGATGATATTCGGACGCCGCAACGATACCAGACCCAAATCATAACGCAGGATGACCGGTTCGCGTTACATTTTATCGGCGGCGCTGACGCGCTTTTTCCAGTAGGTGACAAAGAATTTCCGTCCCCTCCAGCAGACGCGGCGTATGGCGCTGGATGAGATCGGGGTGGATGTGGAAAAGGTTGCCCTGTTGCGCCGCGGCAAGGCGCGGCCAGCGTTTCCAGTCGTCCAGCCATTCCGGGCGGGCGTCGGCCATGCCGGTGGCGATGATGGCTTCCGGGTTGGCGGCGAGCACCGCTTCCAGGCTGACGGTGGGCGCGAGGGTTTCCAGGTTGCCGAACACATTGACGCCGCCACAGACCCGGATGGCGCTGGTGATGATCTGCGACTTGCCCACCGTCATCAGGGGCGTATTCCAGATTTCGTAAAAGACGCGCACCGGAGGACGGCTGCTGTAGGTTTTTTCCAGCGCCTCAAGGCGTGTGAGGAAGCGGGTCGCGGCGGCGCGCGCGGCAGTTTCCGTCCCGGCCAGCGCGCCATAACGTTCCAGTTCGCGGGCGATGTCGCGGATCTGTGTGGGTTGCGTGACGAACACCGGCAATCCCAGCGCGCGCAATTTGGCGATTTCGCCGGGCGCATTGCCGTCTTTCCAACCCAGCACCAGATCCGGTTTCAGCTTCAGGATGGTTTCCAGATCCAGCCGCGCATAAGCGCCCACGCGCGGCAGGGCGCGCGCTTCCGGGGGATGATCGCTGAACTCGACCGCGCCAACGAGCCGTGCGCCCGCGCCTGCCGCATACAGAAGTTCCGTGATATGGGGCGCCAGACTGACCACGCGGCGCGCGGGCGCGGTGAGACGCAGGGTTTCGCCCGTATCGTCGGTCAGGCTCGGAACCTGTGCATGATTTCTGGTTTCCCCTGGCGCGGCTTCCCCTGCCATCGTCATTGCGAGGAGCGCAAGCGACGTGGCAATCCATGCGGCGGCGCGGCTTTTCAGAAAGCTGGAGCGTGCTCCAGAGCCGTCCGGATTGCCACGCCGCAGCAGGCCACGCGCCTTCATTCGGTGGCGTCCTTCGGGGGCGCGGGCTGGTATTCCGGCGCGAAGCGCGCCAATCCCGCGCGGATGGCCGCGTCTTCCGGCGGCAGACTGGCAAGCCAGGTTTCCAGCGCCGCCCGCCATTCCGTCGGCGGCGCGGTGGCTGCCCTGGAAACGCGCAGCTTGGGGTGCGGCGTCGGCAGCGAGTTTTCGTCGTTGGCAAGCAGTTCCTCGTAGAGCTTTTCGCCGGGACGCAGGCCGGTGATCTGGATGGGAATTTCCGCCTCGCTGTGACCGGAAAGCAGGATCATGTCGCGGGCGAGATCCAGGATTCTGACCGGATCGCCCATATCCAGCACGAAAATTTCACCGCCTTCGCCCATGAGCGCGGCTTGCAGCACCAGTTGCGCCGCTTCCGGGATCAACATGAAGTAGCGGAGGATGTCCGGGTGCGTCACCGTGACCGGGCCGCCCTTGGCAATTTGCTGCTCGAAAGTGGGAATCACCGAACCATTGGAGCCCAGCACATTGCCAAAGCGCACGGCGAGAAAACGGGTAGACGCGCCGGAAGCGCGCGCATCGGCCTCGAAACAGGAGACGAGTATTTCCGCAACCCGCTTGCTTGCGCCCATGACGTTGACCGGATTCACCGCCTTGTCGGTGGAAATCAGCACCATCTTGTTCACCTGATGCCTGAGCGCGGCCTCCGCCAGCACACAGGTGCCGGTCACGTTGTTGCGCACGGCTTCACGGGCATTGCCGTTTTCCATCAACGGCACATGCTTGTAGGCCGCCGCGTGGAAAACCAGCACCGGTTGCCACGCGGAAAAAACCTGATCGAGCCGGTTGGCATCCTTCACATCGCCAATGGCGGGATGAATCGCCAGTTCCGGGAAGACATGCCGGAATTCCTGCTCGATCTGGAAAAGCGCGAATTCGGAATGCTCGAAGAGCACGAGGGCGCTCGGCTGGAATCCGGCAATCTGCCGCGCCAGCTCACTCCCGATCGAGCCGCCCGCGCCAGTGACCAGCACCACCTGACCGGTCAACATCCCGGCCAATCCCCTTGTATCCAGTTGCACGGGGTCGCGCTTCAACAAATCTTCCAGTTGCACCCGGCGCAGGCGGGAGAGCGTGACGCGGCGCGCGAGCAGATCTTCGGCGGCAGGCACGCTCAAAACCTGCAAACCGGCCTGCACCGCTGTTTCCATTGCCCGCTGCCGGATACGCAGCGGTACGCCCGGCATGGCGATGATGACATGCTGAATTTCCAGCTTCTTTGCCCAGTACTCCATTTTTCGGATGGGGCCGCGTACCCGGATGCCGTGAATTTCCTGGCCACGCTTGCTGAAATCGTCATCCAGAAAGCCCCCCACCCGCCATTCGGTGGAACCCTGCAATTCCTGCGCCAGCCGCGCCCCGGCGTAACCGGCGCCGACGATCAGCACCCATTCGCCGGTCAGTCCCAGATGACCATATTGCCGCCAGTCCTTGACGAGCCGGTAGAGAAAGCGTCCGCCGCCCATGACCAGCACCAGCAGGAGCGGATGCAGGAGCAGCACCGAACGGGGAATTTGCCGCGTTTCCAGCGGGTTCAACATGTGCGCGAAAAAAATTACCACCAGCGCCCCTGTCGTCACCGCGATCAGGATGCGGAGCAGATCGCGCAGACTGGCGTAACGCCAGATGCCGCGATAGAGACCGCAAGCCTGGTCGGCAACGGCGTGCGTGATGACGACAGCGGGTAGAACGCGCAGGCCATCCGTAAAATATTCCGGCGGCAGGGCAAGGTTGAAGCGCAGCAGATAGGCAAGCCACCAGCACAGGATCACGGCAAGCAGGTCGTAACAGGCTGCGCAGAAGCGAAGCAATCTGGGAGAAAGTCTCATCGGTGGGAAAACATGGGCTGCGGCGGACGGCATTATACCTGTGCCGCCAACGCAAAATCAGGATTCAGGAGGATTTCCGCTTCAGCCAGCAATCTGGCGACAGGCGCGGGCAGCGCGGCGGCGCGCGCCTGGGCGAAGGTCAACGCGAGATACCCGGCGGGAATCTCCGGCAGGCGGACAAGTCGAACGAGGCGGGGGCTGATTGTCAACCGGAAGTGCGTGAAAACATGTACGCGCTGCGGCAAGGCAGTCATGGCGCGCGTGAAAAAGATTGCGCCGCCGCGCCAGTCTTCATCTTCCGGCAGGGAGAGAAGTCCTCCCCAGATGCCCCTGGACGGACGTTGTTGCAACAGCAGCCGTTCGCCGTCGGTCACGAGCCAGAACACCGCGTGACGTTCCGGTTTTGTCGCGCTGACCCTGGGCGTGGGCAGGCTTGCCGTGCGTCCTTCCCGCCGGGCGCGGCAGGTCGCGGCAAGCGGACAGGCCGCGCAATCGGGGACGTGGCGCAGACACAGGGTTGCGCCCAGATCCATCAAGCCCTGCGTATAGGCGGCCATATCGGCGCTGGCAGCGGGGAGCAGGGATTCCGCCCGCGTCCACAGCGCCTTTTCCACCGCGCCGACAGGGATGCCCTCCACGGCGAAATGGCGGCAGAGCACGCGCTTGACATTGCCGTCCAGAATCGCTGCCCGCTCCCCGAAGGCAAAAGCGGCAATGGCCGCCGCCGTGGAACGTCCCACCCCTGGGAGCTTCGCCAGCGCCGCCGCCGTGCCGGGAAACCTGCCGCCGTACTCCGCGACGACAAGACGCGCGGCGGCATGAAGATTGCGGGCGCGGGCGTAATAGCCCAGCCCGGACCACAGGGCAAGCACCTCTTCCCGCGTGGCGGCCGCCAGTGTCTCCAGGCAGGGAAAGCGTGCCAGAAAACGCTGGAAATAAGGCAGTACCGCGCTGACCTGCGTTTGCTGCAACATGATTTCCGACAACCACACGGGATAGGGATCGCGTGTTTGCTGCCAGGGCAGGTCATGGCGTCCGTGCTGACGTTGCCAGTGCACGACGCGGCGGGAAAAATCGGACATGGGGGCGAGAATACGAGAACGGCGGCGTTTTATTTTCTCCAGGCGCTGGCGCGGCGTTGCGCTTCAAACAGGCAGACGCCTGCCGCAACCGAAACATTCAGGCTTTCCACACTGCCGACGAGCGGAATGCGGACAAGCAGATCACAGTGTTCGCGGGTGAGCCGCCGCATTCCTTCACCTTCAGCGCCCAGCACCCAGGCAGTCGCCTGCGGCCAGGTGGCCTCGTAGAGCGTGCTTGCGGCCTCGCTGGCCGTGCCAATTACGCAGATTTCCCGTTCCTTCAGCGCGCGCAAGGTACGCGCGAGATTTGTGACGGTGATGTAGGGCACACTTTCCGCCGCGCCGCAGGCGGTTTTGAGCGCGACTTCGGTCAGGCCGGCGGAACGATCCTTGGGCGCAATGACGGCATGTACGCCTGCGCCATCGGCCACCCGCAGGCAGGCGCCCAGATTGCGCGGATCGGTGATGCCGTCCAGCACCAGGAGGAAGGGCGGCTCTTCCAGAGTGTCCAGCACATCATCCAGATGCAGCACCTTGCGCGTTCCTTCCACGCGCGCCATGACGCCCTGATGTCGCGCGTTGGGCAGCAGATTGTCCAGTCGTCGCCCGTCGACCGCTGTCATGCGGATATTCCGCAAGCGGGCGTGCGCTTCCAGTTGCTGTACCCGCTGGTCGTGACGACTGGTGTCCAGCAGGATTTCCCGGATGGAATCGGGATCGTGGCGCAGGCGGGCGATGACGGTATGAAAACCGTAGATCAGACGGGAAGACATGAAGGGAAGCCCAAAGGAAAGGGCTGGATTCTAGCGCCTGTGTGTGCGGCTGTCGCGTCTGGGCGAACAATCGGGAGCAAGTGAATATCCACGTATTACGGAGAAAAAGGTCATTTTTGCTGCGGCAGGCAGGAGGGTGCGCAAAATCGCGGGCGTAAAAAAACCTGCCTTGCGCCACCGTATGGCGCGTCCAGGCAGGTTTCAAGGTGTTCGTGTTCAGATTTCCTCGATGGATTCGCCCTTGATGGAGAGGAACACGTTATAGAGATGGATGAGCGACTTCATGAGCACGCCAACTGCGCCATTCAGCATTTTGCTTTCCTTTCAGTAGAGAAGCGGTTGATCAGGAGAGCCAATTGTACGGTTCTCGCGCGCGGAGAAAATGGTTTTTTGGTGCAGTGCACAAATTGCGGTGGCCAATGTTGTGTTTTGGGGACAGGCGCTGTCATCGCAAACGAAAAGAGACGCGCTCAGACGTCCCTTTCCTGTGTGCCGGTGCGTTGCTGCGGCTTCAGCCGTTTTGTTGCCTGTGCGCGATGGCGGCCTTGACAAAGGAGATGAAGAGCGGATGTCCTTCGCGCGGGTTGGAGGTGAATTCCGGGTGGAACTGGCAGGCCACGAACCAGGGGTGCACATCGGCGGGCAGTTCCACCATTTCGCAAAGATGGGTGCCGGGCGCGCGTCCGGAGACGATCAGTCCCTTTTCTTCCAGTCGGGTGAGCAGCGTGTTATTGACTTCGTAGCGATGGCGGTGCCGTTCGAGGATCTGCGCCTTGCCGTAAATTTCCCGCGCGCGGGTTTTTTCCTTCAACTGGCAGATCTGGCCGCCCAGGCGCATGGTGCCGCCCAGATCGGAATCCTGTGAACGCTTTTCCAGCTTGCCGGAGGTATCCAGCCATTCGGTGATGAGACCGACGACGGGGTAGGGCGTTTCCGGGTCAAATTCCGTGGAGTGTGCTTTTTCCATGCCGACGGCGTCGCGGGCGTATTCCACCACGGCCATTTGCATCCCCAGACAGATGCCAAGATAGGGAATCCGGTTTTCGCGGGCAAAACGGATGGCGGCGATTTTGCCTTCTGTGCCGCGCTTGCCAAAGCCGCCGGGCACCAGAATGGCGTCCATCGTTTTCAGCGTGTCGAACCCTTCCGTTTCCAGGGTTTCGGAATCGAGGAAGTGGATGTTTACCCTGCTCAGGGTGTGCATACCGGCGTGGTTGATGGCTTCGATCAGCGATTTGTAGGATTCGGTGAGATCGACGTATTTGCCGACGAAGGCAATGTCCACCGTGATTTCCGGGTTGGCCTGGGCGTGGATCAGCTTTTTCCAGATGGAAAGATCCGCTGCCCTGGCGACGATATCCAGCTTGTGACAGACGATTTCGTCCATCATCTGCTCATGCAACTGGCCGGGAATCTTGTAGATGGAATCGGCATCCAGGCATTCGATCACCGCCTCCGGCGTGACGTTGCAGAAGAGGGCGATCTTGCGCCGCTCTTCGACGGGGATAGAGCGATCGGCGCGGCAAAGGAGGATATCGGGCTGGATACCGATTTCGCGCAGTTCCTTCACCGAATGCTGGGTTGGCTTGGTTTTCAGCTCGCCCGCGGTCGGGATGTAAGGGAGCAGCGTCAGGTGAATGTAACAGGTGTTGCTGCGGCCTTCCTCGATCCCCATCTGGCGGATGGCTTCCAGGAAAGGCAGGGATTCGATGTCGCCCACCGTGCCGCCGACTTCGATGATGGCCACCTTGGCGCCTTCCGCGCCGGCCTTGATTTTGGCCTTGATCTCGTCGGTGATGTGGGGAATGACCTGCACGGTCTTGCCCAGATATTCGCCGCGCCGCTCTTTTTTCAGCACGGTGTCATAGACCTGGCCGGTGGTGAAATTGTTGCGCTTCGACATCTTGGTGCGGGTGAAGCGTTCGTAATGGCCGAGATCAAGGTCGGTTTCCGCGCCATCTTCGGTCACGAACACTTCGCCATGCTGAAAAGGCGACATGGTGCCGGGATCGACGTTGATGTAGGGGTCCAGCTTGAGATGCGTCACCTTGATGCTGCGCGATTCAAGAATGGCGCCCAGAGAGGCGGCAGCAATACCCTTGCCCAGCGAGGAAACAACGCCGCCGGTCACGAAAACGAATTTGGTCATGGGACTTTGGTGTGCGGGAAAATGCAATTATAGCGCGGGATTCCTGCCGGATTCTGTTCCGTCCACAGCAGAAATCGGGAGAGGATAGTGCAATCGCCCTGAAGACACCCGCCTTTGTGGCCGGGGTTCGCAGGGTGTGCGGCGCTACCGGCTCGTCTTTCGCTACAGCCGGGCCGACGCCGACCACACGCTGTCCCGCGGGCCGTGCCGCGCCCGCCGGGCCGCGGCGCGGGCCAGCCAAACGAAGCCGATGCCGCCGACGAGCGCCGTGGCGTCCACGCCCAGGGCCGCCGCGCTGCCGTGCGCCCACAAACCGAGCGAGGGGAGCAGCCAGGCCGACAGCGTGGTCAGCGGAATGGC
>JAISWQ010000072.1 GCA_031271025.1 Zoogloeaceae bacterium
GGTCTCCCGCCCTGCTTGTCAATCGATGGAAAGGGAACCAGTATAGCGCAGAGAAAGAATGCCCGGATTCAATCGCGGCGCAAAGGCAGGGCAATCGGACGCAATGACAAATGTATTCATGCGATTGCCCTGGTCTGGAGCGCGCCTTTCCTTCCTGCGTGAAACCGCCTGCTACAATCACAGCTTCCTTTTTCTCCCCCGGAACCGCCCATGACCCGCCCCCGCAACGACAATTTTTTACGCGCACTGTTGAAGGAACCGACCGACCACACTCCGCTCTGGCTGATGCGGCAGGCTGGACGCTATCTGCCGGAATATTGCGCCACCCGCAGGCAGGCCGGGGATTTTCTCGCGCTCTGCAAGTCGCCCGGACTTGCCTGCGAAGTCACCCTGCAACCCGTGGAACGTTACGATCTGGATGCCGCCATTCTCTTTTCCGACATCCTCACCGTCCCGGACGCAATGGGACTGGGGCTGTATTTCGAGACCGGCGAAGGGCCGCGTTTTGCGCGCCCCCTGCGCGACGAGGCCGCCATCGCCGCGCTCGCGTCGCCGCCGCTGGAAAAGCTGGATTACGTCTTCCAGGCCGTGACCACCATCCGCAAGGCGCTCAACAATCGCATTCCGCTGATCGGGTTTTCCGGCAGTCCCTTCACGCTTGCCTGCTACATGATCGAAGGCGGCGGCTCCAGGGATTTCCGCCACATCAAGACGATGCTCTACGCCCGCCCGGAATTGCTGCACCGGGTGCTCACGGTCACGGCAGAGGCGGTCATCGCCTATCTCAACACCCAGATCGAAGCGGGCGCGCAGACCGTGATGATGTTCGACACCTGGGGCGGCGCGCTCTCCCAGGCGGCCTATCTGGAATTTTCCCTGGCCTACATGCGGCAGATCGTGGCCAGACTGCACAAAACCCGGGACGGCGAACGCATCCCCGCCATCCTCTTTACCAAGGGCGGCGGCCTCTGGCTGGAAGCCATCGCGGATTCCGGCTGCGACGCCATCGGCCTCGACTGGACGGTCAATCTGGGCGACGCCCGCCGGCGCGTCGGCGACAAGGTGGCGCTGCAAGGCAATCTGGACCCCAACGTCCTCTTCGCCCCGCCGGAAGTCATCGCCCGCGAAGCGCGCAAGGTGCTGGATGCCTTCGGTACCGGCAATAGCGGACATGTCTTCAATCTGGGGCATGGCATTTCGCAATTCACGCCGCCCGAACACGTACACGCGCTGGTGGAAGCCGTGCATGATTATCGTAACCATTGACCAGCAGCGGATGTCCCAGCAAAAATCAGCGACAGCCCTGAAGGGCGGGGGTTCAAACCGGAGTTGGTTTTACGATGAACGCTTTCCTCTTTTCCCTTGTTTGTCTGCCAAGTGGCAGAGCGTTGGGTAAAACCATCCTCAAAGCACCTGAAAAGCCAGAATCGCGGTCAGGGTAGGCGGAGCGGCGGCAATGAAAAGACCCACAGGATTTACCGCCTTGTCCTCAAAATTGCCGCGCAAAATGGACATGCCCGCCGGATTGGGCGCATTGGCGATCACCGTCAGACCGCCGCCCGTGACCGCGCCCGCGACCAGCGAATACTTGAACTCCGGTGAAAGCCCATCCACCAGCGATCCCAGATAGGTCAACGCGGCATTGTCGGTCACCGCGGTCAGTACCGTCGCGCCAAAATACACGGCGGTGGCATCCATCGAATGCAGCAGCGGACGCAGCCACCATTCCTGCAAACCGCCCAACACCACCAATCCCGCAAGGAAAAATCCCACCATCAGCCCTTCGCGCAAAATCAGGCGCTCCTGATAGTGGGGATAGGCGGACGCGATCCCCATGAACAGCATGAAAAACCCCATGAAGACCGGCGTGTCGTGCGAAAAACGCACGATCATGAAGAGAATCAGCACATGTACCAGCAACATGGCAACCGGAATCCCGGCTTTCTGGTGGTCCGTTTCTTCCCCCAGTTTCAAGGCCAGCAGCTCCTTGTGGAAAATCAGGGTGGCAATGCCCGCATTGAGAAAGACCGCCACTGCGCTTTTCCAGCCCAAATGGGACAACATGAACCAGGTACTCCAGTCCCATTTGTGCGCCACCATCAGGATGGGGGGAGCCGCGAAATTGGTGAGCGTGCCGCCGATGGAAATATTCACGAAGAGGGTGCCAATCGTGACGTAGCGAAGTTTGCGCGACAGTCCCTTGTCGTAATAAAGCGATTTCAACATGAAGGCGGCCAGCGTCATGGCGGCGGGTTCAGTGATGAAGGAACCCAGCAAAGGCACCACGCCCAGCAAGGCGAAATAGGTGGCAATGGAATGGGGAAAGGGAATGAACTTTGCCACCGTATCGACAATGGCCGTTGCTACCTGCATGATGGGTTTGCTTGCCGCCACCACCATGATGGTGAATACAAACATGGGTTCGGTAAAGCTGCGGCTATCCAGATAATCCACCGCCGCTTTCTGGTCACGCGTGACCACCGTCATGAAAATCAGCAGGATGAAAGACCAGAAGCCGAACACCACTTCGACTTCCCCCAAAAGACGCAACAAGCCCGCGTGCCGGGGATATGCCTGTGCCAGGCGCTCGAAAAACCTGACGGAAAAAGTATGCAGAATGGCGACGGCGAAAAGCACCGCCCCTACGGTATTGACAAGGCTGGCATTCATCCAGGGCTACCTGCGAAGTGGTAAAAAAGGGGCAATCATACCCCCGATCCCGCGCGGCTTCCCAACTGTGGCGCGTGTAAATGGCTGCTTGCCTGCAAACCGTCATCCGCCTGCAAACTGCCGACGAGGCGTACCTGCATTCCCTCGATGACGAGGCGCTCTTCCACAAAACAGCGCACTGCCTGCGCATAAATAACATGTTCCTGTGCCAGCACCCGTTCCGCCAGCGTGGATTCATCGTCGTCATCAAAAACCGGAATGGCAGCCTGGATCACGACAGGGCCGTGATCCAGTTCCGGGGTGACAAAATGTACGGTGCAGCCATGTATCCGCACACCTGCCGCCAATGCCTGCGCGTGTGTGTTCACGCCGGGAAAAGCGGGCAGCAGCGAAGGGTGGATATTCAGCATTCGCCCGGAAAACCGTTCGACAAATGCCGGCGTCAAAATCCGCATGAAACCTGCCAGCACCACGAGATCGGGCGCATGGGCCTCAATGACCTGGGCAAGCGCAGCATCGAAAGTGACGCGATCGGGGTAGGCGCGATGATCGACCACTTCGGTGGCAATGCCCGCATCGGCAGCAATTTTCAGACCTCTGGCATCAGGACGGTTGGCCAGCACGGCGACAATTTCCGCCGCTCCCAGCTGTCCCGTCCGGCTGGCCTCGATCAATGCTGCCATATTGCTGCCGCGTCCGGAAATCAGAATGACGATTTTTTTCATCAGAGTCCACTTACAGGAAGAAAAAGCGTGGTCGCCACCGTCTGCACGACGCGGGTCAGCAAGCGCCCGTTCGCGTCTGCCAACAGCTCGGCCATGAAATCCAGCAAGCCGATGACCCGCCCAAACGAGCGCTCAAAGGAAAGATTGTGGACAGACTCGTCGATTGCATTGGAAAGCAGCACTGGCGCACCGGCTGCATCACGGGCACTGGCGAGTTTCCAGATTGCGATCTCCACATTGCGGGCACAGTTGTAGAATTTTTGCGCGTTGAGTGAATCCAGCATGAACATTTCATCCTTGTGCTCGTAAGCTGCATCCACCATCGTGAGCAGACCATAGAGCAGCGCGCCCACCCGGTCACCGCCAAAGGCCGGAGCAAAGGCCGCAAGCGCCGCCGCGCCTTCCTGCTGTCCCGCGAGTTCTGCCGGGGGGTGCGTCCGAAAGTCACGCAAGCGCGCCAGCGCCGTTTCCCGATCCGCAAAGCCACCGCGTTGCCATTCGCGCGGATTGCGCCGATAAAGCTTGTCCGCAATCCGCAGCAGGTCGGCAACAAGCTGGCGGCGGCTTTCATCCGCCACGCGATCCATGTCGACCTTGAAGAAATAACGCGGTTCCAGATGGGTTTCGCGCTGCCCCTTCGCATCCTTGCGCGTGGTACATCCGGCCACCAGAGCCAGGGCCGCAAGTGCCGTCCCGCCGCGCAGAATCAGGCGTCGCCTGCCGCTTTGCATGAAGTCGACCTCCGATGTCTGAAATAGCCAACCAGCACAGGCAGGAGTGAAATCACAATAATGCCCACGATCAGGAGCGAAAGATTGTTCTTCACCCAAGGCCAGTTGCCAAACCAGTATCCGGCCAGCGTCAGGGAAAATACCCAGGCCAGCCCTCCCAGACAATTGAAGAAAACGAAGCGCCCGTAAGGCATTGCGCCTATGCCTGCCACGAAGGGCGCAAAAGTGCGGAAAAGCGGTAAAAAACGCGAAAGTGCTACGGTCTTGCCGCCATGTTGCGCGTAAAAGACATGGGTTTTCAGGAGCGCCGCCTTGTTGAAAAAACGGGATTGTGGCCATTGAAAGACTTTGGGGCCCAGATAACGCCCGATCTGGTAATTCACCTGATTGCCGCTGATCGCGGCGATGGAAAGCGCCGCGATGAGTCCGCCCAGATTCAGCCCGCCCAGTGCCGCCAGTGCTCCGGCGACGAAAAGCAGTGAGTCTCCCGGCAGGAAGGGCGTCACCACAAACCCGGTTTCCGCAAAGACAATGGCAAAGAGAATGACGTAAATCCAAACACCATATTGCGCTGCCAGCACCGCCAGATATTGGTCCAGATGCAGGATGACGTCGATGAACCAGGTCAGTAATTCCATGAGGCGGCAAGGAAAAAGAAAAAAGATATTCTATCAGACAGACGGCAGGGCTTCCGGCGGTCCCGCACGCCCTGAGATGTTTCAGGCACTTCGCAGAACCGCGCCCGCGTGATGATTGACCCGGCTCCAGGATTCAGTGATGGCAAACACAGGGGGCAACAGATTGGAAGCTTGTTGCAAGCCACTTGTCCGCCCGTTTCCGCGTCCTCCATTCCCTGCTATCATGCCGACTTCCCCCAAACGCTGCGCCGCCTTCCATGCGCCACGCTGAAATCATCCGCAACACGCTCGAAACCCGCATTGCCGTGCGTCTTGATCTGGACGGCTCCGGGCAGGGGCAATTTGCCACCGGAGTTCCCTTTCTTGAGCACATGCTGGATCAGGTTGCCCGGCATGGCCTCATCGACCTTGAAATTCACGCCGAAGGCGATGTGCAGATCGACGACCACCACACGGTGGAAGACATCGGCATTGCGCTGGGGCAGGCGCTCGCCCGTGCCTGGGGCGACAAAAAAGGATTGACCCGCTACGGTCACGCCTACGTGCCGCTCGACGAGGCGCTCACCCGTGTGGTGGTCGATCTCTCCGGGCGTCCCGGTCTCTTCATGGACGTGGCCTTCAACCGCCAGACCATCGGCCAGTTTGATACCGAGCTGGTGGAAGAGTTTTTCCGGGGGCTTGTCAACCACGCCGGCATCACCTTGCACATCGACAACCTGAAAGGCCAGAATGCCCACCATCAGGCGGAAACCATCTTCAAGGCATTCGGGCGGGCGCTCAGGATGGCGGCATCCCCCGATCCGCGCATGAGTGGTCTCCTGCCCTCCACCAAGGGGTTGCTCTGATGTCCGCGCCGATTGCTGTGATCGACTACGGCATGGGGAATCTGCGCTCGGTGGCGCAGGCGCTTGCCAAGGTTGCCGGAGCGGAGCGCGTCCTCGTCACCGCCGATCCTGATGTTGTGGCGAAAGCCGAACGGGTTGTCTTTCCCGGTCAGGGCGCAATGCCGGACTGCATGGCGGAACTTTCCCGGCGCGGTCTGAAAGACGCCGTGCTGGCCGCCGCCCGCGCGGGCAAACCTTTTCTGGGAATCTGCATCGGCCTGCAAAGCCTCTTTGCTCACAGTGAGGAAGGCGATGTGGCGGGTCTGGGGCTGTTCGCGGGCGAGGTTCTGAAATTTCCCGAAGCCGCCATGCGCGCGCCCGACGGCAGTCGTCTGAAAGTGCCGCATATGGGCTGGAACCGCGTCGCGCAGACAGCGCATCCGCTCTGGCAGGGTATTCCCGACGGCGCCCGTTTCTATTTTGTGCACAGCTATTACGTTCGTCCGGCGGCTGCGGCGCTGACTTTGGGCGTGACCGATTACGGTCTTGCCTTCACCTCGGCAGCGGGGCGGGACAACCTTTTCGCGGTTCAGTTTCACCCGGAAAAAAGCGCCCAGGATGGCCTTCAGCTTCTCAGGAATTTCGTCACCTGGTTCCCCTGAATTTCTTTCTCTTGTTTTTTTGCCATGTTGATTATTCCCGCCATTGATTTGAAGAACGGCCAGTGCGTTCGTCTGAAACAGGGCTTGATGGAAGAAACCACCGTTTTTTCCGATTCCCCGGCTGAACAGGCACGGCGCTGGCTCGATCTGGGCGCACGTCGTCTGCACCTCGTCGACCTAGATGGCGCGTTTGCGGGCCAACCCCGGAATGCCAAGGCCATTCGCGCCATTCTCGCGGAAGTGGGGAATGAAATCCCCGTGCAATTGGGCGGAGGCATTCGTGATCTCGACACCATAGAGCGCGGTCTGGATGCGGGTCTCTCCTGGGTCATCATCGGTACGGCGGCGGTCAAGAATCCTGGTTTTGTGCACGACGCCTGCGCCGCCTTTCCCGGTCAGGTCATCGTGGGGCTGGATGCCAGAGAGGGCAAGGTTGCTACCGATGGCTGGTCCAAGCTCACCCAACACGATGTCATCGACCTCGCCCGCAAATTCGAGGATTACGGTGTCGTCGCCATTGTTTACACCGACATTGGACGCGACGGGATGCTCACCGGCGTGAATGTCGAAGCCACCGCCAGACTCGCGGAGGCCATTTCCATCCCGGTGATCGCTTCCGGCGGACTGGCCGCCCTGACGGATGTCGAGGCGCTTTGCGCGGTGGAAGATTCCGGTATCGTTGGCGTCATCACCGGACGCGCCCTCTACGATGGTTCGCTCGATTTCAAAAAAGCCCAGGAAACCGCCGACTATCTGGGGCAACACGCCTGAAATCCGCATATCCCGTTCACATTGGAATTCCCGCTTTTCCTGCAAAGTCGCCGCCATGTCCGATCGTCGTTTTCTGCTTGCGCCCAGTCTGCTTTCCGCCGATTTCGCCCGTCTGGGCGAGGAAGTGCGGCACGTCGTCGCCTCGGGCGCGGACTGGATTCACTTCGACGTGATGGACAACCATTACGTACCCAACCTGACCGTGGGGCCGCTGGTCTGCGCGGCGATTCGCCCGCATACGGCAGCGCCCATCGACGTGCACCTGATGGTCAAGCCGGTTGACCGCATCATTCCCGATTTTGTGAAGGCGGGCGCCAATTTCATCAGCTTTCACCCGGAAGCCTCCGAGCACATCGACCGTAGTCTCGCCCTGATCCGCGACGGGGGGGGCAGGGCGGGTCTGGTCTTCAATCCGGCCACGCCCCTGCATTATCTGGATCACGTCATGGAACGGCTGGATTTCGTGCTGCTGATGAGTGTCAATCCCGGTTTCGGCGGGCAATCCTTCATCCCCGCCACGCTGGAAAAACTCGCGGCAACGCGGGCGCGGCTCGATGCCCATGAGGAAAAAACCGGGCGTCACATCCTGCTGGAAGTCGATGGCGGCGTGAAGGTTGACAACATTGCGGCCATTGCCCGCGCCGGAGCGGAGGTGTTCGTCGCGGGTTCCGCCATTTTTGGCGCGGCCAGGGCGGAAGACCCGCACGCCTACACGCACGTGATTGCCCGCCTGCGCGCCGAATTGGCCAGGGCATGAACGTCGCGCGCGGACTACGCAGACTATAATCCGCGCGCTTTTTTCTCCCGCTTTCCCCGTGTATGAAAATGTCCAATCCTGTTGAAGTCAACGTCCGCCCTTTTCTTGCCCGCCGTGCCCGGCTGCTGGAGGCCATTGGCGATGGCGTGGCGCTTATTCCCACCGCCGCGGAGCAAGTACGCAACCAGGGCAATGCTTACCCTTATCGCGCCGATTCCAGTTTTTACTATCTCACCGGCTTTCCCGAACCGGATGCCGCGCTGGTGCTGACAGGCGGGCGCAGCATCTTCTTTTGCCGGGAGCGGGATGCGGAAAAAGAAATCTGGCACGGCCACCGCTACGGTCCCGAACGAGCGCGGGAAGCGTTCGCTTTCGACGAAGCCTGGCCGTTTGAGGAACTTTCGGAACGTCTGCCCAGCTGGCTCGCCAGCGCGCCGGCGCTCTGGTTCAATCTGGGGCAGTACAGCGACTGGGATCTCCGCGTGACGGTGGCGCTCAACGTGTTGCGGACGCATGGCGGCGCGGACGAGCGTCCTCCGGGATCGCTCCATGACCTGCGTCCCCTGCTGAACGAAATGCGCCTTGTCAAGGATGCGGACGAACAGGCGATCATGCGCCGCGCCGCAACCATGAGCAGCGCCGGACACCAGCGCGCCATGCGCCTTTGCCGTCCCGGCATCATGGAATACGAACTGGAAGCGGAACTCTTTCACGCCTTCCGCAGCCAGGGCGCATCCGGCCATGCCTACAATCCCATCGTCGCGGGCGGCGCGAATGCCTGTGTCCTGCATTATTCGGAAAACAGCCAGCCCGTTCCCGACGGCGCGCTGGTGCTGATCGACGCGGGCTGCGAACTGGAAGGGTACGCTGCCGACATTACCCGCACCTTTCCGGTCAATGGCCGCTTTTCTGCCGCGCAACGTGACGTTTACGCCATCGTCCTCGCCGCGCAGGCGGCAGCCATTGCCGCGATCCGCCCCGGCGTTGCCTACGACGCGCCGCATCAGGCTGCCGTGCGTGTGCTGACGCAAGGCATGATCGACCTGAAACTGCTCACCGGCAGTCTGGACGGCCTTGTCGAATCCGCTGCCTACAAGCGTTTTTACATGCACAACACCGGCCACTGGCTGGGGCTGGATGTGCACGACGTGGGCGAATATCGCGAGGCCGATGGGAACTGGCGGCGCTTGCAGGCCGGCATGACCCTGACCGTGGAACCCGGTCTCTACCTGCGCGCGGCGGATGATGTGCCGGAAGCCCTGCGCGACATCGGCATCCGCATCGAGGACGACGTTTTCGTCACCGAAACGGGCTGCGAGGTTTACACCGACGCGCCCAAAACCATCGCCGCCATTGAAGCCCTCATGCAGGCTTGAGTCACACGATCCCCTGATTTTTCCCCCGGCAAGAAATGAAACGACACCCGCCCAAACGCATCGGCTTTGTTTCCCTCGGTTGTCCCAAGGCGTCGAGCGATTCCGAAATGATCCTCACCCGTCTCAGGGCAGAAGGCTATCTGATTGCGCCCACCTATGCCGAGGCCGACCTCGTGATTGTCAACACCTGCGGCTTTATCGACGCCGCCGTCGCGGAATCGCTGGACGCCATCGGCGAGGCGCTGGCGGAGAACGGCAAGGTCATCGTCACCGGCTGCCTGGGCGCGCGCAAGGAAGTGGTGTGGGCCGCACACACGAAAGTGCTCGCCGTCACCGGGCCGCACGCGCTGGAAGAAGTCATGCAGGCCGTGCACGCCCAACTGCCGCCCGCGCATGATCCCTTTGCGGATCTCGTGCCGCCGCAGGGTGTACGCCTTACGCCCGATCATTTCGCCTACCTGAAAATTTCCGAGGGCTGCAACCATCAATGCAGCTTCTGCATCATTCCCGAATTGCGCGGCGCGCTGGTCTCGCGTCCGATCGGCGAGGTGCTCGCGGAGGCGGAACGCCTGGTCGAGGCGGGGGTGAAGGAATTGCTCGTCATCTCGCAGGACACCAGCGCCTACGGCGTCGATCTCAAATACCGCACCGGCTTCTGGGGCGGCAGGCCGGTCAGGACGCGCCTTGCCGAACTCTGTACGGCGCTGGCCGGTTTTGGCGTCTGGGTGCGGCTGCACTATGTTTACCCCTACCCGGCGGTGGATGACCTCCTGCCGCTCATGGCGGAAGGCAAAATCCTCCCCTATCTGGACGCGCCTTTCCAACATGCCAATCCGCGTATCCTGAAAGCGATGAAACGTCCCGCCGCTGCCGAAGACCTGTTGCGACGCATTGCCCGCTGGCGTGAGATTTGCCCGGAAATCGTGCTGCGTTCCACCTTCATTACCGGCTTTCCCGGCGAGACGGAAGCGGAATTCAACGAGCTGCTGGCGTTTCTCAGGGAGGCAAGGCTGGATCGCGTCGGGGCTTTCGCCTATTCGCCGGTTGCTGGCGCGGCGGCCAATGCGCTTCCCGATCTGCCGCCGGAAGCCATACGGGAAGAGCGCCGCCAGCGCCTGATGGAAGTACAGGAGGCGATCAGCGCCGCCAGGCTCGCGGAAAAAATCGGCGCGGAAATGACGGTGCTGGTCGACGCCGTGGATGAAGAAGGCGTGATGGCGAGAAGCGCGGGCGACGCCCCGGAGGTTGACGGTCTCGTGCTGGTCGATGACTTTTTCGATGCCGAACCCGGCGACTTTTTGCAGGTCACCATCACCGGCGCCGACACGCACGATTTGTATGCGGCGCCAACGTGTCACGTTTTTGGTTGATACGCGCTAACACGAATCCCAACACATACTGGCCTGTGAGGCCATATGGACAGGG
>JAISWQ010000148.1 GCA_031271025.1 Zoogloeaceae bacterium
TTCCTGCTGAATCCAAATGTTTAAAAAGAAATGGATATGTTAACGTAAAAACCGACCGCAAATGCAAATTGGATTCCGCTCTTTTTGATTTGAAGCGCCTTGGGTTCGCCTCAAGGAAGATCTCTTTTTAGACTGTGTAGATACCTATGGCGGTACAGAAGGGAGGGGAGGATGTCAACGGAAGACAGAGGGAATGCCGTCACCCGTGTTGCAATTCGCCCAGCTTCGTCACGGCGTCGCCGATGCGGGAGACGCCGATGGCGGTCATGCCGGGGATGGGCTGGCGGGGCAGGTTGGCGGTAGGGATGAGGGCATGGGTAAACCCCAGCTTGGCGGCTTCTCTCAGACGTTCCTGACCGCGCGGGGCAGGACGGATTTCCCCGGCCAGACCGACTTCGCCGAAGACGATGAGCTTTTCCGGCAGCGCCCGGTTCTTGAGCGAGGAGACGATGGCAAACAGGGTGGCGAGATCAGCGGCGGGTTCGGCAATCTTGACGCCACCCACCGCGTTGACGAAAACATCCTGGTCAAAGCAGACGATGCCCGCGTGCCGGTGCAGCACGGCGAGCAGCATGGCCAGACGCTGCGCGTCCAGTCCGACGGTGAGGCGGCGCGGATTGCCGTGCGCCTGATCCACCAGCGCCTGGATTTCCACGAGCAGCGGACGGCTGCCTTCCTGGGTGGCGAGAATACAGGCGCCGGGTACGGCAGCGCCGTGCTGCGAGAGAAAAAGGGCGGAAGGGTTGGAAACGCCTTTCAGTCCCTTGTCGGTCATGGCGAACACGCCCAGTTCATTGATCGCGCCGAAGCGGTTCTTGAAGGCGCGAATCAGGCGAAAGCTGGATTGAGGGTCGCCCTCGAAATAGAGCACGGTGTCGACGATGTGTTCCAGCACGCGCGGCCCGGCCAGCGCGCCTTCCTTGGTCACATGTCCGACGAGGATGACGGTGACGCCCGTCTGCTTGGCAAAGCGGGTAAGCTGCGCGGCGCATTCGCGCACCTGCGCGACAGAACCGGGGGCGGAATTGAGTTGCTCCGACCAGAGGGTCTGGATGGAATCGATCACCGCCACCTGCGGCTGTTCCGCCGTGAGGGTGGTGAGGATTTTTTCCAGATTGATTTCCGCCAGCAGCTTCAGGCCGCTGGCGGCCAGGCCCAGACGCTGCGCCCGCAGGGCAACCTGTTCGCCCGATTCTTCGCCGCTCACGTAAAGGGTGTTGACCCGTGTCGATAAATTCGCCAGCGCCTGCAAGAGCAAGGTGCTCTTGCCGATACCGGGATCGCCGCCAATGAGCGCCACGCCGCCCGCAACCAGACCACCGCCCAGTGGACGATCCAGTTCGGCAAGTCCGGTAGGCAGGCGCGCCGTTTCCCGCGTTTCGATGTCGGAAAGTTTTTGTACCGTAGCCGCCGGAGTGAGCGCGCGAAAGCGATGGCTGGCGGCGGTCGTGGTTTCCATCCGGGTTTCCGAAAGGGTGTTCCAGGCGCCGCAGCCGGGACATTGCCCCTGCCATTTGGGCAAGCTGGCGCCGCAATCACTGCATACGTAAAGGGTCTTGGCGGTCTTGCTCATGCGTCCATCTGTGCTGTCTGGCGTCAACGCCAACTGCGCGGTACCCGCGCGGTGACGGCACAGAGAAGTTCATAACTGATGGTGCCCGCAGCGGTCGCAACCGTATCCACGTCGACCGTACCACCTTCGCCCACGCCCCAGAGCGTGACCGGCGTGCCCTCTTTGGCCTCCGGGATCTGGCTCAGGTCACAGGCGAGCATGTCCATGGAAACGCGCCCCAGGGTGCGGGTCAAATGGCCGCCGACGGCAATGGGGGTTCCGGTGGGCGCGTGGCGGGGATAACCGTCGGCATAGCCGCAGGCCACGGTGCCGATACACATGGGTCTGTCCGTCCGGAAGGCGCTGCCATAACCCAGATATTCGCCAGTGGCGAGGGTCTGTATGCCAATCAGGCGGGATTCCAGGGTCATGGCGGGCTTGAGGCCGAAGCTTGCCGCCGAGGCATCGGCGAAGGGCGAAGCGCCATAGAGCATGATGCCAGGACGTGCCCAGCTCGTTTCATCGCCGCGTGTTTGCGGATAGCGGATCAGCGCGGCGGAATTGGCAAAGCTGACCGGCAGCCCGGTGGTACGGCGCAGCGCTTGGCAACAAGGCCATTGCGTGGCGAGGCCATGCGGCAGGTCGGCATTGGCAAAGTGCGTCATCAGGGTGATGTGGCGGATGCCAAGCGTTTTCAGTTGCGCTTGCGCAGCGCCGATCATTTGCGGCGTGAAACCCAGCCGGTTCATGCCGGAATTGAGTTTGAGATAAACGGCGGAAGGGCGTTGTTCGGCGGCGGTGAGCATTTCCAGTTGCCAGGCGGAATGCAGGACGGGCGTTACATCCAGTTGTGCCAGTACCGCGATGTCTTCCGGAGCAAAAAAGCCTTCCAACAACAAGAGGGGCTGGCGGATACCGATACCGCGCAGGGCAATGGCGTTTTCGACTTCCAGCAGGGCAAAACCATCCGCTACATCCTGAAGCGCCTGCGCGACTTCGATTTGGCCGTGACCATAAGCGTTGGCCTTGATGACCGCCCAGAGTTTGGTTGTGCCCGCAAAGCGTCGGGCAATGCCGTGGTTGTTGCGGATCGCGGCAAGATCGACGCATGCGCGAATGGGGCGGGAAGTGGCGTAAAGCATGACGAAAAATGCCGAAAAAAACGCGGATATTATAAGCGTGTTCCATCGTTCGGCTGTGGATTGGATTGCCCCCTGACGTTCCAGAAAACCGGACTGCCCCCTGAGCCTTGATATAGAATTCTTTTCTTCTGTTTTCATTCTCCAAGGATGCGCAATGTCCCATACCGTATTCATTGACGGTCGGCACGGCACGACTGGCCTCAAGATCGACGCGCGGCTTTCCGTCCGCAGTGACGTGGAAATCCTCACCATCCCGGAGTCTGAACGCAAGAATCAGGCGGTCAAGGCGGAATACATCAACCGCGCGGACATCGTTTTTCTTTGTCTGCCGGATGCCGCCGCGCGGGAATCGGTGGCGTTGCTGCAAGCGGGCAATTCCCGTACCCGTTTTCTGGATGCTTCCACTGCGCACCGTACCCATCCGGACTGGGTTTACGGGATGCCGGAACTGGACAGCGGCGGCCAGCGCGAGCGCATCCGCAAGGCGCAAAAAGTGGCCGTGCCCGGTTGCCACGCCAGCGGTTTCATTTTGCTCTTCCATCCGCTCATCGCGGCAGGTCTGGTGCCGCGCGATTATCCGGCCACGGCTTATTCCATCACGGGCTATTCCGGCGGCGGCAAGGAAATGATCGCCAGCTACGAGGAAGTATCCCCCCTGCCGGAGGCCATGCAAAGCCCGCGTTTTTATGCGTTGGGTCTTGCGCACAAGCACCTGCCGGAAATGCAGGCACAGACAGGATTGACGGCCAGACCCTTGTTTACACCCATCGTCGGCAATTTCGCGCAGGGCATGGTGGTGGCCGTGCCTCTGCTGCCGCGCCTGCTGGAGCGCGCGATCGCGCCGGTCGAGATTCATGATTTTCTCTCCCGCTATTACGCCGGGGAACGTTTTGTCCGGGTAATGCCCTTCGATCCCGCCGTTGCGCCTGACCCAGGTTTTTTGTCCGCAACCGCCTGCAACGAGTCCAACCGGGCAGAGCTTTTCGTCTTTGGACATACGGAGCAAATCCTCCTCGCCGCTCGTTTCGACAATCTCGGCAAGGGGGCTTCCGGCGCGGCCATCCAGTGCATGAATCTGATGCTGGGCGCGGATGAGGGTGAGGGCCTGCCGGCCTGATCTGCCGTTTCCGTTTCGGATGCTAGAATCCGCGCCACATTTTGACCTGCGGGAGAAGACATGCTGCAAGGCAAGCGTATCGTATTGGGCGTGACCGGGGGCGTTGCGGCCTACAAGGCCGCGGTTCTGACACGCCTGTTGCTGGCGGCGGGCGCTGAGGTACAGGTGGCGTTGAGCGAAGCTGCTGCCGGATTCGTGTCGCCCATGACCTTTCAGGCGCTTTCCGGCAAGCCGATCATGACTCGCCTGGAAGATGCCCGTGTCGACAACGGGATGCCGCACATCACCCTTTCCCGCGCGGCGGATGCGCTCCTGATCGCGCCCGCAACCGCCCACTTCCTGGCGCGCGCGGCGCAAGGTCTGGCGGATGATCTGCTCACCGCGCTGGCTCTGGCGCGCGCCTGTCCGCTGCTCGTCGCCCCGGCGATGAATCGCCAGATGTGGGAACATCCCGCCACCCGGCGCAACGTCGCGCAGTTGCGGGCGGATGGCGTCACGGTGCTGGGGCCTTGCTCTGGTCTGCAAGCCTGCGGCGAGGAAGGCGAAGGGCGGATGCTGGAGCCGGAAATGCTTGTCAAGGCGCTGGTCGCGTTTTTTGCGCCCAAGGTGCTGGCGGGGGAAAAACTGCTGCTGACGGCAGGCCCCACCTTTGAGGCGATAGACCCGGTGCGCGGTCTCACCAATCTTTCCTCCGGGCGCATGGGCTTTGCCCTGGCCGAAGCGGCCGCGAACGCAGGCGCAAGCGTGACCCTGATTGCCGGCCCGGTGGCGCAACCCACGCCGTTTGGGGTGGAACGCATCGACGTGGTGAGCGCGCGGGAAATGCGTGTGGCCGTGCTGGAACGGGTGGCGGAAGCGGATGTTTTCGTGAGCGTTGCGGCGGTAGCGGATTACCGGCCAGCGCAAGCTGCCGGGCGGAAAATCAAGAAGGACGCCGAAGGCTTGCCCATGCTGGAACTTCTTCCCAACCCGGATATTCTGGCGGAGGTGGCCGCCTTGCCGCAGCCGCCTTTCTGCGTTGGCTTTGCCGCCGAAAGCGAAAACCTGGAAACCTACGCGCAGGCCAAGCGCCGTCGCAAGAAACTGCCGCTGATTGTCGGCAACCTGATTCAGGATGGCTTTGGCGGCGTTTCCAATCGCGTCATTCTTTTTGACGATGCCGGCGCGCATCCCCTGCCGTTCGCCGACAAGGCAACGCTGGCGCGGCAGATTGTCGACAACATCGCGCAACGTCTGGCGCGGAATCAAGGAAAGGAACCCGCATGAGCCGCGTCACACTGGATGTCAGGATACTGGACGATCGCCTGAAAACCGATCCGCCGCGTTACGCCTCCGCAGGCGCGGCGGGGCTGGATTTGCGCGCCTGTCTTGCCGAGCCGAAAATCCTGCAACCGGGCGAAACCACGCTGGTTCCGACCGGACTTGCCATCCACCTTGCCGATTCCGGCCTTGCCGCCCTGATCCTGCCGCGTTCCGGGTTGGGGCACAAGCATGGCATTGTGTTGGGCAATCTGGTGGGTCTCATTGATTCCGACTATCAGGGCGAACTCATGATCTCGGTCTGGAATCGGGGACAGACCGCCTTTACCCTCAACCCTCTGGAGCGACTGGCGCAACTGGTCATCGTGCCGGTATTGCAGGCCACGCTGAACCTCGTGGAGGAATTTCCTCCCAGCCTGCGCGGAGCAGGCGGCTTCGGCAGTACCGGGCGGCATTGAGCGGGGAAAACGATTGCCTGCTCGCACTACACTATTCTGGACGCGAACCCCATGGAACAAACACTGGAAAACTGGTTGAACCCTTGGCTTGGCGGCGACGCCAATCTGCTGCTGACGATTCATATTGGAGTCGTCCTTCTGGGGGTTGTCGTTTTCAATTTTTTCTTGCGCCGTCTGCTGGCGCGGCTGGAAAAAGAAGCCAAGCGCAGCAGCCTGCTCTGGGATGACGCGCTGATTTCGGCGGCGCGGCGTCCGTTTTCCTGGCTGGCCTGGATCATCGGGATCGCCTTTGCGGGCGGGATCGTTCATGCGGAAGTGCGCTTTCCCCTGCTGGAGGCGATTCCCACTGCGCGTACCATCGGAGTGATTGCCTGTTTTGCCTGGTTCCTGAGTGCCTTCATCCACAACGCGCAGCATACCCTCCTGCGGAGCAGGCTGGAACGGGGTGAGTCGGTGGATCGAACGACAATAGACGCCATCGGACAGCTTCTGCGGATTACCGTGATGATCGCGGCTTTCCTCGCCGGCTTGCAAAGCCTGGGTTTTTCGATTTCCGGCGTGCTCGCTTTCGGCGGTATCGGCGGGATTGCGATCGGTTTTGCCGCCAAGGATCTGCTTGCCAACTTCTTCGGCAGCCTGATGATTTACCTGGATCGGCCTTTCGCGGTGGGGGAGTGGATTCGTTCGCCGGAAAAACAGATCGAAGGTACGGTGGAAGAAATCGGCTGGCGTCTGACCCGCATCCGCACCTTCGACCAGCGCCCGCTCTACGTGCCCAATTCGGTGTTCACCAGCATCACGGTGGAAAACCCCTCGCGCATGAAAAATCGCCGCATCAACGAAACCATAGGCGTGCGCTACGACGACCTGGGAGTGGTGGAACGCATCGTGGACGACATTCGCGTCATGTTGCGCGCCCACCCGGAAATCGATTCCAGCCAGACCCTGATCGTGAATCTGGTGCAGTTCAACGAATTTTCGCTGGATATTCTGATCTATACGTTTACCCGCACCACGGTCTGGGTGAAATATCACGCGGTGAAACAGGATATTCTCCTGAAAATCGCTGCCATCATCGCCCAACACGGCGCCGAAATCGCCTATCCCACTCGCATCAGCTACAGCGCGCCGTTACCCAAAGAGACGGAAAAGCCTGTGCCCGCCGTGTAGTGAATCGAGAAACGGGAAATCGATGGCTGGCGCTCGTCCCTGCATCAGGGTACTCAGCGCGACGGCAGAACCGCAGGACATGGTCCAGCCCAGGGTGCCATGTCCACTGTTGAGCCAGAGGCCGGGGATTCGGCTCTTTCCGATCAGCGGCAGATTGGAAGGCGTGGCAGGACGCAGGCCGCACCAGAAGTTGGGATCGCCCGCAAATTCCAGACGGGGGAAGAGAAAACGGAGACGGTGGAGCAGCGCCTGACAGCGCGTCGGGTTCAGGTCAAGATTGAAACCATTGAACTCTGCCGTCCCCGCAATGCGCAGCCGGTTGCCCAGACGGGAGATCACGATTTTCCGCTCGTCGTCGGTGAGGCTCACCGTGGGCGCCCATCCCCGCGTCACGGTTTCCGGCGTCAGGGCAAGGGTTGCCGAATAGCCCTTGGCGGGATAAATCGGCAGGCGCAACCCGTAAGGACGCAGGAAGGGCGCGGAATAACTGCCCAGGGCAACGACGATTGCCGCCGCCGCGCGGCGCTCGCCAGACGCAAGGCGGACGCCGCGGGCGTGCCCTTTTTCCAGTTCCAGTCCGGTGACGGTTTCGCCGTAGCGGAAGACCACCCCCGCCGCCGCCGCGCGCGCCGCCAGCGCCTGGGTGAAGCGGTGCGCATCGCCGGATTCGTCGGAGGCGGTGAAATCGCCCCCCGCAAGCTGGCTGCCCACATCCGCCAGCGCCGGTTCCAGGCGGACGCACTCCGCTGCCTCCACGGGCAGGCGATCCAGACCCAATTCCCGCATCACCCGCGCGGCTTCCAGCGCGGCGGCGTATTCCTTCGGGTCGGTATAAAGATGCAGAATGCCGCGCGTGAGCGCATCATATTCCGCCGCGAAATCCGCCCCCAGATTGTGCCGCAGCGCCTGCAACTGACTGCGGCTGAAACACGCCAGCGCGACGATGGCGCGGATGTTTTCCCGCGCTCTGGCCGCCGTGCAGTTACGAAGGAATCCGGCAAGCCAGCCGAACAGGACAGGGTCTGGACGCAGACGGAAAAGCAGGGGGGCGTCTTCCTTGCCCAGCCAGCGCAGGGCTTTGGGGAGCACATGCGGATTTGCCCAGGGTTCGGCGTGGCAGACGGAAATCTGGCCGCCGTTGGCAAAGCTGGTTTCCAGTGCCGCCGCGGGTTGACGCTCGATGACCGTGACGTCAAACCCCGCCTGGCGCAGGAACCAGGCGCTGCTGACGCCAACCACGCCCGCGCCCAACACCAGGATCGTCACGTTTTGTGATCCTTGGCGCTGGCGCGCACGCGACGAACGCGGATGACGCACGGCAAGCGCCGCAGCCGCCGTTCGATTTGCGCCAGATGGTCACGATTTCTGACCTTGAGCACCAGATGTATCAGGAGGGTATCGTTTTCGTTTTCCCGCCTCTTCTGTAAATTTTCAATGTTCGCGTTGGCTTCGGTAATCTGGGAAGTGAGTTCGGCGATTACCTCGCGTCTCTTGTCCGTCAGCACGTCGATGCGCACTTCGAAGAGACCCTCGGGCATGGCTGCCCACGCCACGTCTATCCATTTGTTGGGCGCGCGCGAGCGCATCCTGAGCTGCTCCGGGCAATCGTGGGTATGGACGACCAGCCCCCGACCACGCAGGATGGAACCGATGATGGGATCACCCGGAATTGGCTGGCAGCATGTGGCGAGTTCCACCGCCATGCCTTCCGTGCCGTGGATGAGCAGGGCGGGGGTATCGTGAGGGGGGATGTGTTCGTCGTTCAAAAGCCGCCGCGCGACAACCGCCGGCAGGCGTTTGCCCAGACCAATATCGGTAAAGATTTCGCGCAGGGAAGCCTGACCGCTGCTGTTGACGAGGTGTTCCCAGGCGGAAGCGGGAATGTCGTCGGCTTCGATGCCCAGACCATGCAGTTCCTGTTTCAGGAGGCGCTCGCCCATCTCGGCGGATTCGCGTTTGTGCGTGGTGCGCAGGAAGTGCTGGATCTTGTGGCGGGCGCTGGCGGTTTTGACGTAGGTGAGCCAGAGTGGATTTGGGTTGGGATGCTCGCTGGTGATGATTTCCACCTGATCGCCATTTTTCAGTTCGGTACGCAGCGGCACGCTTTCGTTATTGATGAGCGCGGAACAACAGCGATGCCCAACGTCAGTATGGATGGCATAAGCGAAATCGACGGGGGTTGCGCCCTGCGGCAACTGGTGGATTTTTCCACGCGGGGTGTATACGAAAACTTCGTTGGGGAAAAGGTCGATCCTGACGTTTTCCAGAAACTCTGCGGGATTGTCATCCTTCATGTCGATCAGGGTACGCAGCCACTTGTGCGTGTGCAACTGCAAATCTGCGCCGACATCCTTGTAGCGCAGATGTGCCGCCACGCCTTCTTCCGCAACGCGATTCATCTGTTCGGTGCGGATTTGCACTTCCACCGGCAGGCTGTTGGGGCCTCGCAGCGCAGTATGCAGGGACTGGTACCCATTGTCCTTGGGCGCTGCGATGTGATCCTTGAAGGAGTTGGGAATCGGAGCGTAGAGTTCATGCAGTGCCCCCAGGGCGAGGTAGCATTGCCGGACTTCCTGCACGATGACGCGAAAACCGTACAAATCCCGCATCTGCTTGAAACGCAGGTGTTTTGCCTTCATCTTGCGATAGATGGAATAAAGGCTTTTCAGGCGGCCAAAGACCTTTGCGGGTAAATCATGCGCTTCCAGTTTCTGGTGGATTCCTTCCAGAAACCGATTGAACTGTTCCTTGTTTTTGCCCTGCTGCATGGCCTGAACGGCTTTTTCCAGCACGGCTGTCCGCCAGGGGTAGATGAGGCGCTGGGCAAGTTCCTGCAACTGGGTACAGAAAGTGTACAACCCCAGACGGTTGGCGATGGGGGCATAAATTTCCAGAGTTTCCTGCGCGATGCGGCGACGCTTGTCCAGGCGCATCCCGGACATGGTTTGCAGGTTGTGTTGCCGGTCGGCGAGCTTGATCAGCATTACCCGCAGATCCCGTCCAGTCGCCATCAGCAGCTTGCTTAAATTTTCCGCCTTGGCCTCGTGGTAATCGGGGATCTTGAGCTTGTCCAGCTTGGTCAGGCCATCGACCAGCTCGGAGACAGGTGCGCCAAAGCGTTGCGCGAGTTCTTCCTTGCTGATATCGGTATCTTCCAGCACGTCATGCAGCAGGGCGGCGCACAGCGCGTCTGCATTCAGTTGCCATTCTGTGACGGTGCGCGCGACACAAAGAGGGTGGATGATATAAGGACCGCCGGATTGGCGATCCTGATTCTGGTGTGCCCAATCGGCAAAGCGAACGGCAAGCTTGATGCGGGGGATTTCTTCCGGCGCCAGGTAACCGAGGGCATTGATGAAATCCTGATAAACGGGGTCATTTTCCGGCAGGCGGTAACATCGTTCCGGGTCTTCGTCGAAAGGTGCGCAGATCGTATGCAGGTTGTCGGCGGGCGGCGCGGCAGGAAAATCAGGGGATGACATGATATGCGCTGCCCGTGTGTGCTTACGCTTGCCCGCGATTCAGAATTTCCCGCCCGACACGGGCCTCGGCGATTTCCCGCAGGGCAATGACGGTGGGTTTGTCCTTGCCGGGTTCCACCAGCGGCATTGCGCCGGAAGCAAGCTGACGCGCGCGATGCGCGGAGGCGAGTGTCATCTCGAAACGATTGGGGATGTTCTTCAGACAGTCTTCAACAGTAATGCGGGCCATGCGAAAAGTCCTTGAAACGGAGGGGTTGAGAAAAAAGATGTCGCAACTTCGGAGTTCAGGCAAAACGGGCGAAGAGCGCGGCGTTCTGCTCGCGTTGCGCCGCCAGGGTCAGGCGACTGGCGCGAACAATGGCGGACAAGTCCGCCTGTGCCGTCTCCAGATGGTGATTGATGATAGCATAATCGAATTCTCCGGCATGGCGGATTTCTTCCCTGGCGGCGGCAAGCCGGCGAGCGATAACTTCCGCGCTGTCGACGCTGCGTCCGACAAGCCGTTCGGCGAGGGTTTCCAGCGAGGGCGGCAGGATGAAAATCCCGATCGCGTCCGGCCAGAGGCTGCGCACCTGCGCCGCGCCCTGCCAGTCGATTTCCAGCAGCACATCATGCCCTGCCGCGCGTTCGTTTTCAATCCAGCGCCGGGAAGTTCCGTAGAAATTGCCGTGCACCTCGGCCCATTCGAGAAAATCCCCGGCGGCGATCCTGGCCTTGAACGTGTCGGTGTCGATGAAGTGATAATCGTACCCCTCCCTGTCGCCCGGACGCGGGGCGCGGGTGGTGAAGGAAATGGAAAGATGAATTTCCGGCTGTTCGGCAAGCAGGCGCCGCACCAGCGTGGTCTTACCCGCCCCGGAAGGGGCGGCGACGATAAACAGCAATCCGGGCATGGCAGAAAAATTTCCAGAAAAATGCTCAAAATATACCCGAAACTGTCGCCTCTGTTGTGTCAGGGTGTGATGGGAGCAGGGCGATTGCGCTATCTTCCTCTGTTTTTCGGCATGTTTTATGCTTTGATTCGGGTTTTCCCAGTCGGCGAGGGCTGCGACGAACCACGTCTCGACACGTTGTTTCTCGCCGCGCCGATCTCCTGGCGCGGTACGCTGCAACAGTCAAGGGGCACGCTGCTGCAGTGTGCCCCTCTGGAACGAAATGTCAGGCGATGGTTCGCTAATGCTTTATGGGCGTTGCGACCCCTGCTTTTTTAACGCCATGACAAATCCACGCTCGTCAGTTCTGTCCCAACTGTCTGACTTGCCCGGCTCTAACGGGAAAAATTCTGGATCTCGCTCCGTTTTCGAGTGGGTCCGGTTTTTGCTGTATTTTCGTGGGTTACACTGGAACGAAGACTCCTATTGCGTCCAGTTCCTGCCCGGATCGACCAAAGAATCCGCCCGCCTTCTCAGCGGAAATGGGGCCGAAAGGACTTCCCCCATTCCCTCCGTAAGGACCATACGAATTTTTGTTGGTGGTGATGGTTAACGAGTCGACTCGTTGACCACTGCGTCCCTGTACGCTGACTATATGCTCGTCTTCAGCAAATTGAATTACAGTCGCTTCACCTCCGTTTCCACCGTGAAATTTTCCCTCGAATAGGGTCTCATTCGTTAGAAGCCATGTGGTTTGAATTGCATCGACTCTTTCGCCATGTCTGATCAAAATCGACACAATTTTTGTTGTTTGAGTCAGGTCGTCAGAAAACTCCGAACCACCCCCTCCACCATATCCATATGGATTACTCTTTTTGTAAGGCATGACAACCTCCTCATCATGTGTTTGTCGCCAATGGTTTGTTCGGCTTCTGCTGGGCGACGTCTCGGAGAAGCCCGATGTTCAAGCTCTGGGACGTAATGCTAGGCGATGACCTGCGATAATGCAAGAAGATCTCAGACCGCAAGGCGCAAACTGGAGCGAAACAGCGCGAAAAAAGAGTACGGACAAGGGACGAAGTAGATATCTGAACCGGGACTTCAAGACTAGGCCACGCTTTTATCCCGTTCGATGAGTGCGTAGGCGGAATGGTTGTGGATGGACTCGAAGTTTTCCGATTCCGCCACGTAGGCGAGGATGCGCGGCTCGTCGTTGAGGCGGGCGGCAACATCGCGCACCATGTCTTCCACGAATTTGGGATTGTCATAGGCGCGCTCGGTAACGAATTTTTCGTCCGGGCGTTTCAGCAGACCGTACAGTTCACAGGAGGCTTCCGCTTCCACCAGTTCCACCAGTTCCTCGATCCAGAAAAATCCACGGGTGCGTATCGTGACGGTGACGTGTGAACGCTGGTTGTGCGCGCCGCGCTCGGAAATTTCCCTGGAGCAGGGGCAGAGGCTGGTCACGGGCACCACGACTTTCAGGCGGGTGACGATTTCGGGTTTGCCCTCGGTATTGCGGGTAATGTCGCCAAGAAAGGTGACGTCGTAATCCATCAGGCTCTGCACTCCGGAAATCGGCGCGGTCTTGTTGATGAAATAGGGAAAATTCATCTCGATGTGGCCGGTTTCCGCTTCCAGCCGTTCCACCATTTCCGCAAGCATGACAGGGAAGTTTTTTATCGAAATTTCCTGTTCGTGGCTGTTCAGGATTTGCACGAAGCGGGACATGTGCGTGCCCTTGAAATTGTGCGGCAACCCCACATACATGTTGAAGTTGGCAATGGTGTGCTGGATGCCGCGATTCCGGTCGCTCACCCTGATGGGATGGCGGATGGATTTGATGCCAACCTTGTCGATGGCAAGACGACGGGTGTCAGCGGAACTCTGGACGTCGGGAATGCTGGGGGTCATGGAATGATTATCCTTGTTGGGAGTTATGGCAAAAAAGCATGAAGGACTGCATCATACAAGGAATCTGGTTATCGTTGCGCGCATGTCGCCCGCGACATTTGCCGCACGGCGGTAACGATACCTTCCGCTTCCAGTCCCAGTTCGGCGAGAAGTTCCTTTTGTTCGCCATGCTCGATGAAGCGGTCGGGCAGGCCCAATCGCCGGAAGGGGACAAAAAGACCGAGATCTTCCAGCTTTCGCGCGATTTCTGAACCCGCGCCGCCGATGATGGCGTTTTCTTCCACGCTCACCAGCAACCTGTGCCGACGCGCCAGATCCTCGATCAATGCCGTATCCAGCGGTTTGACAAAGCGCAGGTCCGCGACGGTGGCGTCCAGGATTTCCCCGGCGGCAAGCGCGGGCGCAACCCGGCTGCCAAAAGCGAGCAAGGCCACGTCCTTGCCTTCTCTCAGAATTTCCCCCTTGCCGATGGGGAGCGGCGATAAATCCGCATCCGGCGCAACCCCCATGCCGCTGCCGCGCGGATAGCGCACGGCGGCAGGCTGGTTGAGGCGGAAGGCGGTAGAGAGCATACGGCGGCATTCGGCTTCGTCGCGGGGCGTCATGACGACGAGATTGGGCGTCGCGGCAAGGAAGGAAAGATCGAACGCGCCGTGATGCGTCGCGCCATCCGCGCCAACCAGGCCGCCCCGGTCAATGGCGAAGACAACCGGCAGGTTTTGCAGCGCCACATCGTGTACAAGCTGGTCATAGGCGCGTTGCAGAAAACTGGAATAGATGGCGACCACCGGTTTCAATCCCTCGCAGGCGAGGCCAGCGGCGAAGGTGACGGCGTGCTGTTCGGCGATGCCCACGTCAAAATAGCGTTTGGGGAATTCGTGGGCAAAACGGGTCATGCCGGAACCCTCGCACATGGCGGGGGTGATCGCGACGAGACGGGCGTCGGCCTGGGCCATGTCGCAGAGCCAGTCACTGAAGACCTCGGTGTAACTCCTTTTGCCGCCGCTTTTGTCCGCTGTTTCCACGCCCTTGCCGCTGTCGAACCTGCCAACCCCGTGGTAACGCACGGGATCGGCCTCGGCAAGCGGATAACCTTGTCCCTTGGTCGTGATGAGATGGAGAAAGCGCGGATTTTTTTGCGCTTTCAGGTTTTCCAGCGCGGAAAGGAGGGCGTCGAAATCGTGTCCGTCGATCGGGCCATAATAGCGAAAACCAAATTCCTCGAAGAGCGTGCCGGGGGAAATCATACCCTTGACATGCTCTTCGGCGCGGCGGGCGAATTCCAGCAGCGGCGGCGCGAGCTTCAGCACGTTGCGTCCGGCCTTGCGCGCGACATTCACGGTGTGCCCCGACATGATGCGGGTGAGGATCTGGTTCAGCGCCCCCACCGGCGGCGAGATGGACATTTCATTGTCGTTGAGCACCACCAGCAGGTCGGTATCGGCCACGCCCGCGTTGTTCAGCGCCTCGAAGGCTATGCCGGCGGACATTGCGCCGTCGCCGATCACGGCCACGGTTTTGCGGCTTTCATTTTTGAGGCGAGCGGCCATCGCCATCCCCAGCGCGGCGGAAATGGAAGTGGAGGAATGACCGACGCCAAAGGCGTCATATTCCGATTCCTCGCGCCGGGGGAAACCGGAAATTCCCTCTTTCATCCTGAGCCGCGCCATGTCCGCGCGCCGCCCGGTCAGGATTTTATGGGTATAAGCCTGATGCCCGACATCCCAGACCAAGCGGTCGTTTGGGGTGTCGAACACATAATGCAGGGCAATGGCGAGTTCCACCGTGCCCAGATTGGAGGCGAGATGGCCGCCGGTTCGGGCGACGGATTCAATCAGGAAGGCGCGCACTTCCCGTGCGAGTTCCGGAAGTTCCGCGCGGGAAAGTTTTCTCAGATCGGCGGGCGTCTGGATCGCTTCAAGCAGGGGATGCGCGTTCATCAATACCTTGCCTCGAAGGGGATCAAAACCGGCGATCGCAGATGAATTGCGCGAGTTCCTCGAGACGCTGGGCGCGCGCGCCGAAAGCGGAAAGCGCGGTGAGTGCCTCTGTGCGCAATTCGTCCGCGTGGGCGCGGGCGGCTTCCAGTCCCAGGAGGCTCACATAGGTGGGCTTTTCCGCGGCGGTGTCCTTGCCGGCCGTCTTGCCCAGGGTGGCGGTACTGGCGGTGCAATCCAGAATGTCGTCGACCACCTGAAAAAGCAGTCCCGCGCGTTTGGCGAAGCGATCGAGCAGTTCGGTCTCCGCTGCCGCAAGTCCTGTACCGCAGCCAGCCCCCATCAATACGGCAGCGCGAATCAGCGCCCCGGTTTTCATGGCGTGCATCAGTTCCAGTTCTGGGGGCGCCAGTGTTTTCTGACCGACTGCGGCAAGGTCGATGGCCTGTCCGCCCGCCATGCCACGCGAACCGCTGGCATGGGCGAGCAGGGCGATGAGTTTCAGGGCGACTTCCGGCGTCAGGGGTAAAGTGGCAAGGTGCTCGAACGCGAGGGTTTGCAGGGCGTCGCCGGTGAGCAGCGCGGTGGCTTCGTCGTATTCGACATGGCAGGTGGGGCGTCCGCGCCGCAGGGTGTCATCATCCATCGCCGGCAAGTCGTCATGCACCAGGGAGTAGCTGTGGATCAGTTCCACGGCAACGGCGGCCACTTCCAGCGCGGCCACAGGCGCGGCGGAAATTTCGCCCGCCGCGAACACGAGCAGGGGACGCACCCGCTTGCCTCCGGCCAGACTGGCGTAACGCATGGCGTCGTGCAGCCGGTGCGGCAGAACCAACGCGGAGGGCAAGGCAGCAGCCAGCGCCGCTTCGGTACGAGCCTGCGCGGCGATCATCCAGTCCTGAAAAGGGGTTGCGGCATTCATGCGCGAGATTCAGCCGGAGAATCCATGCTCTGGATTTTCTGTTCGGCAACCGCCAGTTGCGCCTGACAATGCTGCAAAAGCGCCATGCCGCGCTGCCAGGCGACGATGGAGGCTTCCAGTTCCAGCTTGTCGTTTTCCATGCTGTCGACCAGGGATTCCAGTTCGGCCAGGGCAGTTTCAAATTTCAGGTCAGCAGGGAGAGATGAAGAAGACGGCATAAGCCAAATGTTTCGTTGAAATAGTGAAGAATAGCACAGATGCGGACATCCCATTTACGCCTGCTTGAGTTCGCATAATTTCTATTATGTCAAATCGTGTTCTTCCGTTTTTTCACCTGCCAGTTTCTCTGCTACCTGCCGCCGATAGTCCTGCGGCACACGCAGCCCCGCCCCGCGTGTGGATTCCAGGGTCAGTTCCAGCGCGAGAAGCCGCGCCTGGAGTTGGCACTGTTGTTCTTTATTCCCATTTTTCAACGCCTCCACCAGCTCATGGCGCACCTTGCCAGCTTCTTTCATCCGCGTTACGGCAGGCGGCACGAAACCCGCGTTTTTCAGGATACGATTCATGAGTCGCAGTTCGGCAGGAATGAGTGGATTTTCTTCCAGATACTGCGGCTGGCCGCATCCCGGCAAATCACGGAATTCGCCCCGCGCCTCTGCTGCCGCGATGCGCTGTTCGATCAGGGTGTCCAGCACTTTCATTGGGCCGGTTTCCAGCATCCACCACTGATGCGTGTCTGCCCGCCCAGATCGCGCTGCGTGCTCACCTGAGCAAATCCCGCAGCCAGAAGCAAGCGACGCGAATCCTCACCCTGATCATGGCCGTGCTCGAACAGCAACCATCCGCCGTATTCCAGAAACGCCGGGGCGCCCGCTACAATTTCGCGGATGCAGGTGAGGCCATCCCCTTCGTCGGTCAAGGCCAGACGCGGCTCGAAGCGCAAGCCCTCCCCGGCCAGATGTTCATCTTTGGCAGAGATATAAGGGGGATTGGCGACGATCACCTGAAAACGCGCGCCCGGCTCCAGCGCCGCGAACCAGTTGCTGCACAAAAAATTTACGGTTGCGCCCAACGTGCCTGCATTTGCCGTCGCCACAGCCAGCGCCTTCGGTGATATGTCGACTGCCGTCACCGCTGCTGCCGGACATTCCAGCGCCAGAGTCACTGCCAGCACGCCCGATCCCGTCCCCAAATCCAGCACGCGCGGCGCGGTTAGCCCCGTCTGCAGGCAGGACGTGAGCTTTTCCAGCGCCAGATGAGCAAGGGCTTCCGTTTCCGGACGCGGAACGAGCACAGCGGGCGAAACCCTGAAACAGTGTCCGAAAAATCCCGCCACTTCGGTGAGATAGGCGAGCGGCTCCCCAGCCAAACGCCTTGCCGCAAGTTGCGCCAGCGTCGCCTGCGCGGAAGCCGCCAGCGGTATTTCCGGGCGACAGATGATATCCACATGCGTCATGCCCGCCACATGCTGCAACAACAGGCGAGCATCCAGGGAGTCCAGCCCCTGCGCGCGCGCGGTGCTTAACCATTCGGCAACAGTCATGACAACACAGTTTCTCCAGAAACCGTGCATTTTACCTGGCCGCCGGTAATCTGGTTGATTTGTCCTGCGTTTTCATGTCCGACAGGGAATGTGGCCTACAATCCTTCCCTTCTGTTTTCCCTCTCTTTCATTTCTCATGGAATTCATCCGCATTCGCGGCGCACGCACACACAATCTCAGGAATATCAGCCTTGATCTGCCACGCGACAGCCTCGTCGTCATTACCGGACTTTCCGGTTCCGGCAAGTCTTCGCTCGCCTTCGACACGCTCTATGCCGAAGGGCAACGGCGTTATGTGGAATCGCTTTCCGCCTACGCGCGCCAGTTTCTGCAATTGATGGAAAAGCCGGATGTCGACCTGATCGAGGGACTTTCCCCGGCCATTTCCATCGAGCAGAAGGCGACCAGCCACAATCCGCGTTCCACGGTGGGCACCGTCACCGAAATTCATGATTATCTGCGCCTGCTCTTCGCTCGCACCGGGACGCCTTATTGTCCCGAACACGGTCTGCCGCTGGCGGCGCAGACCGTCTCGCAGATGGTCGATCAGGTTCTCGCCCTGCCGGAAGGCACCCGCCTCATGATCCTCGCGCCAGTAGTGGCCAATCGCAAGGGGGAACAGCAGGATCTGTTCGCTGAACTGCGCGCCCAGGGCTTTATCCGTTTGCGCGTGGATGGCGAAATTTACGAAATGGAGGCCCTGCCCAAGCTCGCCAAGACGAAAAAGCATACGGTAGACGTGGTGGTCGACCGCCTGAAGGTGCGCGACGATAGCCGCCAGCGGCTGGCGGAATCCTTTGAAACCGCGCTGCGTCACGCCGATGGACGAGCGCTGGCGCTGGAGATGGATTCCGGCGTGGAACATCTGTTTTCCGCCCGTTTTGCCTGTCCGCACTGCCATTACGCGGTACAGGAAATGGAACCGCGCCTTTTTTCCTTCAACAACCCGATGGGCGCTTGTCCTCAGTGCGATGGCCTTGGCGTCATCCAGTTTTTTGATCCACAGCGCGTCGTGGTTGCGCCACAGCTTTCCCTGGCGGCGGGCGCGATCAAGGGCTGGGATAAAAAAACGCCTTTTTATTTTCATCTGATCGAGGCGCTGGCCGCGCATTACGGTTTTGATCTCACCACGCCCTGGCGGGATTTGCCGGAAGCTACCCGCCAGCGGGTGCTGTACGGTTCCGGGCAGGAGCGTATCGGCTTCGTCTACGTGAGCGAGCGCGGCACCCAATTCATCCGCGAACATCCTTTTGAGGGTGTGATGAAAAATCTGGAACGTCGCTACCGCGAAACGGATTCAGAGGCCATGCGGGCAGAACTCGCCAAATTCATCAGCAACCAGCCCTGCCCGGAATGCGGCGGCAGTCGGTTGAAAAAGGAAGCGCGCCACGTGCGCGTGGGTGAAGGCGACGCGGCGAAGACCTTGCACGCCATCAACCGCATGCCGCTGGCCGAGGCGCGGGATTTTTTCGAGCACCTCGAACTTTCCGGTCACAGGGCGCAGGTAGCGGAAAAAATCCTGAAGGAAATCGTCGCCCGGCTCCAGTTCTTGATCAACGTCGGGCTGGAATACCTCTGTCTCGAACGTTCGGCGGAAACCCTTTCCGGCGGCGAAGCGCAGCGCATTCGGCTGGCAAGTCAGATCGGATCGGGACTGACCGGCGTCATGTACGTGCTGGACGAACCCTCGATCGGCCTGCATCAGCGCGATAACGCAAGGCTTCTGGAGACGCTCTCGAAGCTGAAGAAGATGGGCAACACGGTGATCGTGGTTGAGCACGACGAGGACGCCATCCGCGCCGCCGATCATGTGGTGGACATTGGTCCCGGCGCGGGTGCGCACGGTGGGGCCATCGTCGCCCAGGGTACGCCGGAGGAAATCGCCGCCCATCCGGAATCGCTCACCGGCGCGTATCTTTCCGGCAGACGCGCCATCGCCGTACCGAAGACGCGCCGCAAACTCGGCGGACAAACCCTGAAAATCATCGGCGCGCGCGGCAACAATCTGAAGGACGTGACCCTGGAACTGCCCGTGGGCGTCTTGACCTGCGTGACCGGCGTTTCCGGTTCGGGCAAATCCACACTCATCAACGACACCCTGTACGCCGCCGCCGCGCGCGCGATTCATGGCGCGACCGCGGAACCTGCGCCGCATGACGAAATCCGCGGCCTGAGTCATTTCGACAAGGTGATCGATGTCGATCAATCGCCGATTGGGCGCACGCCGCGCTCCAATCCGGCAACCTACACGGGGTTGATGACCCCTATCCGCGAACTGTTCGCGCAGGTGCCGGAAGCCCGCGCCAGAGGCTACGCGCCGGGGCGTTTTTCCTTCAACGTCAAGGGCGGACGCTGCGAAGCCTGCCAGGGCGACGGCGTGCTCAAGGTGGAGATGCACTTTCTGCCCGACATCTACGTGCCGTGCGATGTCTGCCACGGCAAGCGTTACAACCGCGAAACCCTGGAAATCCAGTACAAGGGCAAAAACATCCACCAGATACTGGAAATGACCGTGGAAGAAGCCCGGATCTTCTTCGACCCGGTACCCAACGTCGCCCGCAAACTGCAAACCCTGATGGACGTGGGTCTTGCCTACATCACCCTGGGCCAGAGCGCGACGACCCTTTCCGGCGGTGAAGCACAACGGGTCAAACTCGCCCTGGAACTCTCCAAACGCGACACCGGCCGCACCCTCTACATCCTCGACGAACCGACCACCGGCCTGCATTTCGTCGACATCGAAATGCTGCTCTCGGTACTGCACCGGCTGGTGACGCACGGCAACACCGTGGTGGTGATCGAACACAACCTGGATGTCATCAAAACGGCGGATTGGGTCATCGACCTGGGGCCGGAAGGGGGCGACGGTGGAGGAAAGATCATCGCCACGGGAACGCCGGAACAGGTAGTGAAGGTGAAGGGGAGCTATACGGGAAAGTTTTTGCGGGGGGTGTTGGAGGAATTTTGACGCCTTCCCATGCACTCCGATAAAATCTACTCATGTTTGACTCGGCGAAAAATCCGCCAATCCCGTCCTGTCGAGGGAAAAATCCCCCGGGGTTCGTCTCTCCCAAGGGCAGCAAACAACGCATGACGGCATTTCTCGGAAGCTGTTCATGATCTTCGATAAGCCGCTTTCCAGGATATGAAATGAGCGCCACCCATTCGCATGAAGACCATCGCCTGCATCTCACCGAAGTGTTGAAATGGATGGTTGCAGACGGACTGGCCCTGAAAGCAGACGCACAAACGCTGCGCGACGCGCACCGGCTGCGCGGCGGAAGACCGACGCATCCGCTCATCGTGGTGGCCGAACAGAAGTGGATGTGCGCCAAGGCGCCCCAACAATCGCTCACACTCGAATACCTGACCGAATGGCTGGCGGGCAAGGTAGGGCTGCCTTACCAGCATATCGATCCGCTCAAGATCGACTTCACCGGCGTTGCCGACGTGGTTTCCAGTGCCTATGCCGCCCGCTTTTCCATTCTGCCCATTGGCATTGATCTGCGCGAGGTGGTGATCGCCACGTCCGAACCCTTCTTCACCGAATGGGTGCCGGAACTGGAACGCATTCTCAAACGCCAGGTGAAGCGGGTGCTGGTCAATCCCGCCGATGTGAACCGCTATCTGGTGGAATTTTTCAACCTTGCCCGTTCGGTCAAGAAGGCCGCGCAACAGGGCGGCAGAGCAGTGGGTCTCTCCAGTTTCGAGCAACTGGTGGAACTGGGACGCACGAACCAGCATCTGGATGCCAACGACCAGCACATCGTGCACATCGTCGAT
>JAISWQ010000161.1 GCA_031271025.1 Zoogloeaceae bacterium
AGGCACTGGAAAACCAACATTCAGTGGGGTGCCGGGTACAATGACGGCAAAGGTAGTACCTCGGACGCCATTTACCGGTTGCTCAATTCCCCCGAATACGGACTGGAGGCACTGCTACCCATCCTTGAAAATCCGCTCTTCCAGCAGATGGAATCGAGCCTGAGCCTACGCTTCAGTTACGGCACGGCGACTGATGAAACCCTGCAAGGCGGCACGGCTCGCGACATGCTCATGGGGCGCGCGGGCAACGACGCCTTGTGTTTTGCGCGAGGCGACGGTCAGGATACGATCTACGATTACGACATGACGGCAGGTAACCGGGACAGCGTGCAATTCGGTACAGATATTGACGCGCAAGCATTGTGGTTTGCCCGCCAGGGTAACGACCTGACGGTGCATCTCCTGTATGGACAACAGGAGAAGATTTCGATCCCGAACTGGTTTGTCGACACCGCCCATCAGGTGGAGGAATTCAAGTTGAGCGATGGTTCTCTGCTGCAAAGCACACAGGTTCAGGCACTGGTTGACGCAATGGCGAATATGGAACCACAAGCCATCGAGGAAGCAGACTTGTCGGAAGAATTGCTGCAAATCATCGGCTCATGTTGGGAATTGCCGGAACCGGGTTTTTGATTCCAGGTAATTTTCCGCTGACGACTCCGTTTTCCCCCAAATATTTGCAAAGGTTATTTGAACGCACTCCCTTACGCCCGAATCACCACTTCCCCCCGCAGAGAATGCGGCAAGGCTTCTTTGATCCTGACTTCGACAAAGTGGTGAATCTGGCGCGGATTCCCGGCGAAATTCACGATACGGTTATTGTCGGTGCGCCCGGCAAGTTCGCCCGGATTCTTTTTGGAGAGACCTTCCACCAACACCCGTTGCGTCGTCCCCACCATCGCCTGCGAGATCACCTGCGCCTGCGCCTCGATGCGCTTTTGCAGACGGGTCAGACGCGCGGATTTGACTTCCGCCGGCGTGGTATCCGTCATCTCCGCCGCTGGCGTGCCGGGACGTGGGCTGAAGAGAAAGGAAAAGGAAGCGTCAAAGCCGACTTCCTCGATCAGGCGCATGGTTTTCTCGAAATCAGCGTCCGTTTCACCGGGAAAACCGACGATGAAATCCGAGGAAATGGCAATATCCGGGCGCGCGGCGCGCAGCTTGCGCACCACCGACTTGTATTCCAGAGTGGTATAGCCCCGCTTCATCGCCGCCAGAACCCGGTCGGAACCCGACTGTACCGGCAGATGCAGATGCGAAACCAGCTTGGGCACACGGGCATGGACTTCAAAGAGCCGATCCGTCATTTCGCGCGGATGCGAAGTGGTATAGCGGATGCGCTCGATGCCGGGAATTTCCGCCACGTATTCGATCAGCATGGCAAGGTCCGCGGTCTCGCCGGTTTCGCCGATTTGCCCCCGATAGGCATTCACGTTCTGCCCCAGAAGGGTCACTTCACGGATTCCTGCCTCCGCCAGTTCCGCGACTTCCGTCAGCACCGTGTCGAAAGGCCGGGAAACCTCGTCACCACGGGTAAAAGGAATGATGCAGAACGTGCAGAACTTGGAGCAGCCTTCCATCACCGAAACAAAGGCGGAAGACCCTTTGACGTTGGCGGGCGGCAGGGCGTCGAATTTTTCGATTTCAGGGAAGGAAACGTCTACTACAGGTCTGCCTGTCCTGCGCCGCTCGGCCAGCATTTGCGGCAGGCGATGCAGGGTCTGCGGACCGAAAACCAGATCCACGTAAGGCGCGCGCGCCACAATCGCTGCTCCCTCCTGGCTGGCTACGCAGCCGCCCACGCCAATGATGAGATTGGGATTTTTCTCCTTGAGCTTCCGTACCCTGCCCAGGTCGTGAAAAACCTTTTCATGCGCTTTTTCGCGCACCGTACAGGTATTGAACAAAATGATGTCCGCTGCCTCGGCCTCGTCGGCGCGTTCCACGGATTCGGCGGCAGCCAGCACATCCGCCATTTTGTCCGAATCGTATTCGTTCATCTGGCAGCCAAAAGTGCGAATGAAAAGTTTTTGGGGCATGGGGAGAACCGGAAAAAACAAAGACCGGCGCTGAAAAGCCGGTCGGAAGAACTGAAGAAACAGGATTACAACATAGATAACCGCACACAAGAACCACAGAAGACCGTAATCAGGCACTGCACATATCGTACGTTTTTACCGTCAATAAAGTTGTGTCGGCTCAATTTCCGCAGGCAGAGTCGCAGGCAGGGTCGCGGGCAAGGTTACGGGTTTGATAACAGGTCTGCCGGAGTTTGCAAGCGCGGCGACTTCCGGCGACGTCAGTATCCAGATGCGCCAGACACTGTTCCCTGTGGCGTTCATCTGGTAGAGCACCGGATAGTTGCTGCCCGTAAGCCTGGAGGCAAACACGATCCGGTTGAATTCATTGCGGATTTGCAGCCCTGGCGAGACGCTGTAGGTTTTGCCGTCGATGACAACCTGCCCCATGTAGGGCGCGCGCGTCAGAACCCCCGGCACGGCGCGGTCCGGAAAGGAACGCTGGATCGAGGAATAGGCCGGCACCGGTACCTGCTGTGGCACTTCGGGGGCTTCCAGAATTGCTGCGACAAGGCTGCTGACCAGCGAGGAGACAAGTGGATTCAAAGGCATGCGCGTGAGTATATAAGACTTTTCCCGGTTGACCAAATTTCGATACCGCCTGTAGAATGAACGACCTTCGGTGATGTAGCTCAGATGGTTAGAGCGGCGGATTCATAATCCGCAGGTCGGCAGTTCAATCCTGCCCATCACCACCATATCTCCACCGAAAAACCTGTATCTGTACTCATACTGGATCAACGGAGTTTAGCCATGTTAACGCGTATTCTTCTCGTCGAAGACGATCAACGGTTGGCTGACCTGACCGCCGAATATCTCCGCCGCAACGACTTTCATGTCGAAATCGAAACACGGGGTGACGTCGCCGAAAAGCGCATTTTGGCTGAACAACCTGAACTCGTCATTCTGGATGTCATGTTGCCTGTCAAGGGCGGTTTTGACATCTGCCGCAATGTGCGCGCCAGCTACCACGGCATCATCCTGATGTTTACGGCACGAGACGAAGATTTCGACCAGATTCTCAGCCTGGAACTGGGCGCGGATGATTACATCGCCAAGCCTACACAACCGCGTGTGCTTCTGGCACGCATCAAGGCGCTGCTGCGGCGCTATCCCATCGAGCAGGAACTTCAGAACGGTGGCGTATCCGAGCTGACCTTTGGCAATTTCCTCATCAGCCACTCTTCGCGCACCGCGAAACTGCACGGGACATATCTTGACCTCACCACGGCAGAATTCGATCTACTCTGGCTGTTGGCGCTGCACGCTGGCACCATCCTTTCCCGCGACGCGCTGTTGCAGGAGCTGCGCGGCATTGGCTTCGACGGACTTGACCGATCCATAGACGCCCGAATTTCCCGACTGCGCAAGAAAATCGGCGACAACCCGGACAATCCTCGCCGGATCAAAACAGTGCGTGGCAAGGGCTATCTCTTCAGCCAAGATGACTGGAATTAACCTGGAAGGCACTCAGACTTCCGCAATGCAAAAACCTCTGGAGGAAGTAACACTCCGGAGTTTTTTGCATTTGCTGACCGTTACCTTCTTCAAATTCTACCTTTTTGCGCTTGCCTGCTTTGTCGTCATCACCTTTGGCGCAGACTATCTGACACGCGGCATCTCGCGGCAATTCGTCCTGCTCCAGGTTGAGCGTTATCTCCGGGCGGCTTTTGTGCAAACCGAAGCCGACCTGCTCACCTTCCCGCAAGCACAATGGAAGAGGCGCATCCAACAGCTCAACCGGAATTACGGTTTTCATCTGGAGATAAGTCCCATCGCCTCCCTTGCGCTGACTCCAAACCAGAAAGAAAAGCTGGATCGACATCAGATTGTCCATAGCACGGATGAAGAATTCTTTTATTACCGCATCAGCCAAAGCGATCAGGCAATCTCCGTTGTTCGCCGTCTGTGGAGTGAGCAACCACACTGGGTTTTCGCGGGACTGAGTCTTGAAACCTGGGTGCGTATTCTTTCCTGGATCACCATGAGCGTATTCTTCAGCCTTTCGCTCTGGTTCTGGGGACGCCCCATTTTCCGGGACATGGAAGCCCTGCGCCAGACTGCCCACGAAATTGGTGAAGGCAATCTGAATGTACGCTTGCCTTCCGTGGAAAGCCGCCTTCTGAAACCGCTGGCCACCACGCTCAACAGCATGGCCGAACGTATCCAGCATCTCATCAATATCCAGAAGGAACTGTCTACCTCCATCTCGCACGAACTGCGCACTCCCATTGCGCGTCTGCACTTCATCGCGGAAATGATCGACGAATCCAAGGCGCTGGAAGAATCCAGGCATTATTCGCAGATGATGAAAAACGATCTGGAAGAACTCGATCGCCTGCTGGATTCAAGCCTGACCTATAGCCGCTTCGAGCGCGAAAACCAGCAACTTTCCCTTGCCCCCGTCAAGATCGCCGAGTGGCTGGAAGAACAGGTCGATGCCATGAAAATATTGGCGCAATCCATAGATTTGCGTCTGGATCTGGATATGGTGCCACCCGATCTCACCCTCATGATCGACGAAAACCGCATGGCGCACGCTCTGAGCAACCTCTTGCGCAATGCCACAAAATACGCCCACAACAAAATTCAGGTCAGCGCCCTGTTGCAAGAAAAAGACCATCTGCTCCTCATCTGCATAGATGATGATGGCATTGGCATTCCGGAACACGAACGGGAACACGTTTTTTCCGCTTTTGCCCGTCTTGATCGCTCGCGTGACCGCGCCACCGGCGGGCATGGACTGGGATTAGCCATCTGTCGCCGCGTGCTGGAATTACACGGCGGCAGTGTCACAGTCCAGGCATCGCCACTGGGCGGCGCGCGCTTCGTCATGTTCTGGCCCATGCAGCCAGTTTCCCATACTGTGGAATGATCACCACGTTCCCTTGAAAAACACCCGTAATGGGGTGCAATCCAAAGTGTCGGGAATTTCGTCATTGCGAGGCGCAAAGCGCGACGAAACCATCCAGAAAAACGCCTGGATTGTCACGGGGCCAAAGGCCCTCGCTGGTGACGAGGTGAGCGCATGGGTTTTGCGTTCACGCTTCGTCCAGCAGGTTTTTCCACCCTGCATTTCTGATTGCGCCCCAGTAATGCTCAGGCTGGCCCTTTTGCGCAAGCCATGTCATGATTCCCGCCTTTCCTTGTTTGCCGCTTCATGATGAATATCTCCCCCTTGAAAACTGTTCTTGCCAGCGCCGAAACAATCCTGCTTGGCAAACCCGAAGCGGTGCGGCTGGCGTTGGCCTGCCTGCTGGCGCGCGGACATCTGCTGATCGAAGACCTGCCGGGGCTGGGAAAAACCACGCTGGCGCAACTTCTGGCGCAGCTTCTGGGACTGAAATTTTCCCGTATCCAATTCACCAGCGACCTTTTGCCCGCCGACATCCTGGGTCTTTCACTTTACGAACGGGAAGAAAACCGCTTCCGATTCCTGCCCGGCCCCATCTTCGCGCAGGTCGTGCTGGCGGACGAAATCAATCGCGCCACGCCCAAGACGCAAAGCGCCCTCCTGGAAGCAATGGAAGAACGTCAGGTGACAAGCGATGGTGAAACCCGTCCCCTGCCCTCGCCATTTTTCGTCATTGCCACGCAAAACCCCGTACATCAGATCGGTGCTTTTCCCCTGCCGGAATCGCAGCTCGACCGTTTTCTCATCAGCCTTTCGCTGGGCTATCCCGACCGCGCCGC
>JAISWQ010000168.1 GCA_031271025.1 Zoogloeaceae bacterium
CCCCCCCCCCCCCCCCCGCAAAACTGAGCTGACGCGCCTGTGCCATGTGCTGGCGCTATTCTGCGGTCTCGTTCTTCTTGCCCTGCCGCTGCGCGCCGAAACCCGGCAGTCTGTTTACTGGGCGGGTTTTGCCTTTACCGGCGAATACGCCAGCCGCCACAGCCTGACTCCTTACAGCGCCGCCATACTCGAAAAGCGCGGGTTGTTGTCGCTCAATCGCGCCCTCTATTCTGCTTTGCAGGCACAGCCGCCGGCGCATCTGACACTCATCGGCGACACCCTCGCGCATTTGGATGGTACCACCAGCGCCACGGTGCTGGCGGCAACCCTGGATCGTGAACTGGTTTCCGTCGAACCCATAGACGGGCGCTACAAGCTGCTGGTGGAACTGGCATTGCAAGCCCTGTTCTTCGATTACCGGGAACGCCAGATCATCGCGTCCTGGCCAGTGACCCTGCAATACATTGACCTTGTTGACACGCTGCCGGACAAGGCCACGATCGCCGCCCACGTCACCGAACTGCTCTATGGCGACGCGTCCGCCAGTCTGGCGCAGGTTCTGCCGCAGACGCTCGCCCAGGCGCGCCTGCCGGAAGCCGCCATGAAGCGCATCCAGGTGAGTGCCGTGGAAATTGCGGATGCTGCCCACGCCGCCTTGCCGCCACCGGGCAGGGACACGCAGTTTCGTGGACTGCGCCAGACGCTGGCGCATGAATTTTCCAAACTCTTTTCCACACAGACCGGCATCGGGCTTTTGCCTGCCGCGCACGGCGAAGCCTTCGGCGCAACGATGGCGGCACGCTTTGCGGACGGACGTGTTTTTCAGTTGTCGATTCCTGCTGCCGACTATCAGATGCACTTGCGGCTGGATCGTTTCGCCAGCCGTGTCCATGAAGAAACCAGCACAGTACAGACCCTGCTCTTCGGCGCATTTTTCACCGTTACGGTGCTTGAGCCTTTTTCCGGAACGGTGATTTTCGAGCAGCCCTTGCGCAAGGGCGCAACCAAGACCGTTCCCGCCACGCAAACCGGCGTTGACGCCTGGCCTGCGTACTACGAAACCCTTTTGAGCGGCCTTGCCGCTTTTGCGGACGCAGCAGCCAATCGTTACGGCGCGCGCGACTGGCTGGCGCAGCAAAAGCCAGGCGGCGCGGCGCTGGAACGACAGATTTTCTCACTTCAGGAGTTGATTGCATCATGCCGCTGATTTCTTCCTTTTTACGTGCCCTTCTTGTCCTTTTCCTCACCCTGTCGCTGCTGCCGCTGGCGGCGGCGCAAATCGTCAGCGCACGCGGCACTGGGACTGTGGAAAACGGCTTTTTCACCCCCAATGCGACCGTGCGCGAAAACGCCGTACAGCGCGCACTGGTCAATGCGTTGGAAAATCATGTCGCGGAACAGGGCAAGGCCAAGCAGAGCCTGTTCGAGCGCCACCGCGCGGAAATTACCGCCAACATCGGGCGCTACGTCCTGCAATACGTCAAGCTTTCCGAGCACGAGGACAGCACTGCCAAAACCTACACCATCAACATCCGCGCCGAGATCGACGCCACCCGCCTGCAAGCGAAACTGGACGAAGGTGCTGCCGTGGCCGTCACGCCCGCCGAAGCACGCTCTATCCTGACCTTCGTTTTTTACGCGCGGGCACAGGACAGCGTGCAGGAATTCGACGACAAGGTTCACAAGCGCGCCGACCTGGACACACGCTACGGTCAGGATACCCAGGAGAGCGAATCCATGGGTCGTCACAGCATCGGTACTCGCGACCGCAAGGAAACCTCGGTTTCCGTCGCCACCACCACGGGAGGCAGCCGCATTCGCAAAAGCGACAGGATAAGCTGGAAGATCTCCAGCGTCGCGGAAATCAATACGGAGATGACCGGCATTTTCAGTGCCGCCAATTATGAAGTGGTGGATGCCGAATACGTCGATGGCATTCCGCTCGACAGGATACGCAAGGATTTTTCCACCGGCAACGACCTTTCCGCCCCTGTGTTGCGCAATGCGGCTTCCGCCGTGCGCATGGCAGACATTCCCTATCTGGTTTACGGCACGCTGGATGTCGGAATGAACGATCGCGACCCGGTCTCCGGCCTTGTCCGCGTTTATGTCACCGTGACGGGCAAGGTGCTGGATGTGCGTGGCCGCTTTCCCAAAACCGTCTCCTCGGTTGGCCCCGTGCAATACGCCGGGCTGGGGCCGGATGGTTCCGTTGCCCGCGTCAATGCCCTGAAGGAAGCCGCCACCCGTGCGGCGGTACAGATTGCCAACGAGCTGAACCTCAAGGCAGTACGGTAACACTACCTCATGTTTTACCGTTTCTTTCACCATTCCACAGAGGAAACCTCCATGTTGCGCAAATCCGTAACTCTGATCGCCGTTTCTCTCTTCTTCGCCACGCTTCCGGCGCAGGCGCAATTCAGTGACATTTTCAACAAGATTACCGGCGGCTCAGTGGGCGAAACTACGCGGCCCACGGGAAAAGACAATTCCTCCAGCACGAAAGACGCGACGGAACTGGTGACCCGTTTCGTTGCGGCGCAAAAACTGGTGTTGGACGCGCAAATTGCATTTGCCAAATCCTTTGGCCTTGCCGATCAGGTGAAATTGTTACAGGCCGAAAGAAAGGCCATTTCCTCCGGCAGTGTCGACAAGAGCGTGCTGGAGAAAAGCGTGACCGTCAGCGACCGCGCGCGCAAGGCCATCGCGGAAAAAATGGAATCGGAACCCACGCTCAACGCTTCTTCCAAGGCGCACTATGCGCGCGGTCTGATTGCCCTGGCAGGCTCGGTCTCGCAGGCGAAAAAACTGCCCAATGCCGCCAACAGGCTAATGCAGAAATCCAGCAGCAATCCGTTCTCCATCCTGACAGCGGAGGGCAAACTTGCCACCAGCCTCTGGGTTGCCAAGGAAACGCCAGGCTATCTCACCACGCTGGCGAGCACCACCAAATCCGCACTTTCCTTCGGCAAGCTGATGGGCATCTCGCTGCCGAAAAACGCCGACGCCCTCTTGGGCGATCTGTAATCCCGTACCGGAGCCATCCCTATGAACCGCCCTTCGCGCCTCGCCTTCGCCACACTCGCCACGCTTGTCCTCTTTACGGCCTGTGGCAAAAAGGAAACGCCGGAGCCTGCCCACGACGCGGCGCCCGCCAGTGTCTCCAGCCAACCCGCGCCGCAGGCGCTGGCCGAAAAACCCTTGCGCAGCACGCCGGATTTCGGCGGCAATACTTCGGTTTTCCGCGAGGTGGAAGGCATCGGCGCAACGCCGGAGCAGGCTGTGCTCGCCGCCCTGCAATCGGCAGTGGCACAGGTCAATGGGACGAAGGTTGCCAGTCAGTTGCAGGATTTGCAGGCCGAAATGACGCTTTCCGCCACCGCCGCTGGGCCGGGCGCCCCCAGCGGCAAGGTGTTTGTGCGCAGTGAACTTTTCGACAAGCGCGTTTCCGCAGCTTCATCGGGAACGGTGCTGGGCTACGAAATCCTGTCGCAAGAAGCCATCGACAAGCCCGACACGGAAACCACCGCACGCGTCCGCGCCAGCGATGGCGGGTATCACTATTCGGCTTCGGGTTCCATCAAGACCGAGGGTGAAGCCAGCGCGCGCGATACGGCAAGCCAGACTGGAAGCCGGGAACGCGCAAGCGCCTCGATCTCCCGTGAAGGCCAGTTTTCCTACCGCGAAAAAGGCGAAATCGAAGCCGAACGCGGCAAGAGCACCTACGAATCCGACGTGAATCACAAAACGATGCGGAGTTACTGGAAAGTGAGTGTCCGCGCGGAAATCGCCCAGTATCGCGCGCCGGACGAACAGGGACGCCCCAAAATCGTGGTGGCGCTGCCGCGCACGTCGGGCGGAGGCTATGTTGTTGGCGATACGCGGGTGACGACCAACACGGTTGCCCGCGCCATCCGGGGTCGACTTTCCGACCTGCTCTCCCAGACTGGGCGCTTCATCGTGCTGGATCGGGAATCCGATGCCGAACTCGACGCCGAACTTGCCCGCATCGACAGTGGCAGGGTTCGGACGCAGGATGCCGCGCGTACAGGACAGCAACTGGCGACGGATCTGATCCTGATTCCAACCCTGGAACGCTTTGAATACAGGAAACAGGTACGTTCCTTGCGCCTTTCGGATCGACAGGTGACGTCCTGGTCGGGCGGCGGACGCATCGCCTTGCGCCTTGTCCATGCTGCAACGGGAGAGGTGGCGTTTTCTGCCCACTTCGACTATGACCTGCCCGCCACCGGCCCCAGCACCCTGCCCCGCGCGGTCGACGGTCAGGGCATGGCCAACACGATGATGGATGCCCTTGCCGGAGATATCGGGCAGGCCATCGTGACCCGTCTGTTTCCGGTTGCTGTGGTCACGCTGCAAGGCGATCAGGTGGTGTTGAGCCAGGGGGGTGACAGCTTGCGCGCCGGACAACGCTGGCAGGCCGTCATTCTGGGCGAGGCACTCACCGACCCGCAAACCGGACGCCCGCTGGGACGCAGCGAATTGCCCTGCTGCACGATCCGCATCGACCGGGTTGCCACCCAAACCGCCTATGGCACCATCGAAGACCCCGTGTCCTTGCAGAACCTGGTTTTCCGCCCCGGCCTCATCGAACTGCGCCAGCCATTGCTCGCCGCTGCCACATCCACATCCACATCGCGCCCACGCGCCAGCAAGGCGGCAAAATCCACCGCGCCCGCAAGGGAAAAGGACGATCCGAACTGGTAGGTACGTTTATTGTCCGCTCCTTGCAAATCACGCTTTCCGGCAAGCCGCCTTGGATGATGGGCCGCTCGGTAGCCACGGCATGAAACAGAGGTCTGGCGTCGCGGTTCAGGATTACAATTGACCGCATTTGGAATAACGGGGCGGAGGCCGCCATGCTTGATCATCCCCTATCCAGTCTGGAGGATTGGGTCGCGTTTTTCAGTGCCCAGGATTTGCCGGTGCTGCGGCACACCCAGCGGCAACTGGAACACGCGCGCGAGTGCAAGGATACGGTAAGCGGCAAGGATATTACCCGTATCGTGATGCACGATCCCCTGCTCGCGGTACGGGTGCTCGCTTATATTCAGCCGTTTACCAGGCGTGTGCGGCTGCGGCGCGACATCACCACCATCGCGGGCGCGATCATGATGTTGGGCATAGACGCCTTCTTCAACAGGTTTGACCAGTTGCCGACGCTGGAAGATCAGTTGCACGAAGTGTCGCAGCAGGCGCTCATAGGCGCTTTGCAGGTGGTGAACCGTTGCCGGCAGGCCGCGCATTATGCTTACGAATGGGCAGTCTGGCGGCTGGATGTGAATGTGGAGGAGGTGGCGCTCGCTGCCCTTTTGCATGATCTGGCCGAGGTGCTGCTCTACGCCTTCGCGCCGGAACTGGCGTTGGCGGTGCGCGCGCATCAGCAACAGGATTCAACTCTGCGTAGTGCTGTGGCGCAGCAGGAAGTGCTGGGGGGCTTTACGGCCTTGCAGATCAAGACGGCGCTCTACAGGGCCTGGCAATTCCCGGATTTGCTGCTGCAACTGCTGGATGATCACAGTTCCACCGCGCCGCGTGTGCTGAATGTGCGTTTTGCGGTCAATTTTGCACGTCACCTGTCCCAACATGGCTTGCGGGATGCGGCCCTGCCAGATGATTTTCGGGACATCGCCAAATTGCTCAACCTTTCCGAGGAATCGCTGATGGTGCGGCTGGGACTTGCGCCATCCGAAGCGGGGAAGGAAATCGTACCCAGTCCCAACCTCCGGATCCCCAACCTGGGGAACTGAAAGGAAAGTGTTTCCTTCGGGGCGGCCACGGTTTCCAGCATCAACGATGGGAACTTCGGCACCGTCGGCAGTATTGTGGGAAAGCAGGCGGCCAGCCCGGCAACATTTGCCTCCCGCGTTTTCCGCTTTGCCCGGAAATGTCCAGGTTTTTCCGGCATGATCGGAAAAACCCAACATGGCACGAGTCCTGCTTGTCTCTGGCAAGACCTTTTTTGCAGGCAGTGACATGATCGGCGACATTCAATCCTATCTTGGCGTTTATACCCAGGCGATGAGCCTGCGCACCTATCGGCAGCAGGTATTGGCTTCCAATATTGCCAACGCGGATACCCCTTATTACAAGGCGCGGGATTTCGACTTCAGGGAAACCTTTGCCAGGGTGAGAGGCGCGCGTGATCCGGAGCAACCGGAGCTGCTTGCCATGCGCCATACGCATCCGCTGCATATGGACGGCACGTCGGGTACGCTCGGAATTGCCGACACGCCTCTGCTCTATCGCACGGAAACCCAATCGGCGGTGGATGGCAATACCGTGGATATGGACGTGGAACGTGCCGAAATCACCGACAATTCCCTGCAATACCAGATTCTCTCGCAATTGCTCTCGGACAAACTCCGGGGCTTGCGCACGGCGATCAGCGGCAATCAAGGATGAGATGAATCATGAGCCTTTTCAATGTTTTCCAGATCTCCAGCAGCGCCATGTCGGCGCAGGCGCTGCGGCTCAACACCGTGGCTTCCAATCTTGCCAACGTGGATACCATCCACGCTTCCGACGGCAAGCCTTACCGCTCCAGGCAGGTGGTATTCCAGGCCACGCCCATGGGCGGCGCGGGAGAAGCCGCGCAAGGCGTGCGGGTCACGCAGATCGTGGAATCCGCCGCGCCGCCGCGCATTGTCTATGACCCGGCGAATCCGCTTGCCGACGCGCAGGGCTACGTCACCATGTCCAACGTTGACGCAGTGGAAGAAATGGTGAACATGATTTCCGCCTCGCGTGGTTACCAGACCAATGTTGAAGTAATGAACACCGCCAAGCAGATGCTCACCCGCGCCCTGCAAATCGGCCAGTAAGGTACTCAGAAAAGGAGATAAACATGTCGTCAATCGATAGCATCGTCAACAGCCTCAACAGCGCTGGTGCCGTGAGCAACACGAAAAAATCCACCACCGAGGAGATGAGCGACCAGTTCATGAAACTTTTCATGGCGCAATTGCAAAATCAGGACCCCCTGAATCCTCTGGAAAATACCGAGATGACCTCGCAATTGGCGCAGTTGAACATGGTTTCCGGCCTTGAGACCCTGAACCAGTCCATGCAGACCCTGCTTTCCAGCTACAACGAGGCGCTTTCCATGCAGGCGGCCAATCTGATCGGCAAGAACGTGCTTGCGCCCGGCGACCAGATGTTCCTGGCCGATGTGGGCGAAGCCGGAGAAGGGGAGGAGGCGCAGCGTCTGGGCTTGTTTGGGGTGGAACTGAGCGGGCCTGCCGACACGGTGGAGGTTATCATCCGGGATGAAAGCGGCAATGTGGTGTCCAGTCAGAACTTGGGCCAATCCCAGGCGGGGCCGCTCTCATTTGTCTGGGATGGCAAGGACAAGGACGGCAATCTTCTGCCCGCCGGCAATTACAGTTTCAGCGTTTCTTCCAGTCTGGACGGAGTAGCGGTGTTGAACACCCCGCTGCAGGCCGGAACGGTTTCGGCGCTCACCAGAAGCAGCAGTGGCTTCATGCTGGAAGTGGCGGGACTGGGCAATCTGTCCCTGGATTCGGTTCGACAGGTTTTCTGAGAATCGGTTCGTCATCTCTGATTTTTCCGGGCGTGGCCTCCCTGCCATCGTCACAAGCGAGGGGCGAGAGCACGGTAGCTTTTCTGAAAGACCACGCCCGCGAATTGCCATGCCGCTTGCGTGCCTTGCTACGCCCTCCGGCAATTGGCATGCGGCATCAAAAAGCGGACAATCCGAAAACCATTCACGTATAAGACCGTATGGGTTGCCATGCGGCACGGACAGCAGGCAATGTGTGAAGGCTCCCGGTTCCACGGAAAACCGCTTCCACCCGAAGGCGGCCGGGAAAACGCCAAATATTCGCGGAAAATCAGGACTTTTGACATGATCCTCTTCCTTGTCACTTTCGGTCTCATCGCTTTTCTGGTACTCATCATGGCGATTGGCGTGATGTTTGGCCGTAAACCCATCGCGGGCAGTTGCGGCGGCTACGACGCCCTGCATCTTGATTGTGCCGCCGGTTGTAAAACCCCCTGCGCCAAACGCCGGGCAGCTCAGGCCAGGGCCAAAGAGGCAAGCCTTCCATCCGTACAGGATCATGTACCGGATCTTTGATGTCGCCAACGGGAGGCCGAAGTCTGTGGGTCAGGCGCGGCGCGCTGAAGCCGGTTTGCCTTATGCGGCGGCGCAGGCATCCGCCCAGCAGTTTGGCGTCTCGAAGAGGCGGACCCTGACAAGGCGCAGGCGCTTGCCGTAGCGGGCGGCGTAGGCGGGCGCGAGGGTGTCGAAGGCGATACGGGCGAGGTTTTCGGCAGTGGGCACCTTGTCCAGCACCACGGTTTTGTGGCCGGGCAGGGTTTCCAGAAAGGCAGTGACCACCGTATCCTGCCGCCAGACCAGAAAAGCGTGATCCCAGGGCGTGACGATTTCCCGCTCGGCGATGGCCTTTACCTCGGAAAAATCCATTACCATACCGTCCGCCGATTCCCCGGCGGCTTCGTTGACCGCGCCGCTCAGGGTGATTTCGATCACATAGCGATGCCCGTGCAGGTTGCGGCACTGGCTTTGGTGATGGGGGATACGGTGTCCGGCGTCGAAGGCGAGGCGGCGGGTGATTTCGATCATGACGCAAGGCGCGGGGAGAAAGCAGCGCATTATACCGTTTCAGGGGGATTTTCCGGCGATGGGCGATACCAGGCAGGAACTTTTGAGTTTTCAGGAACACCGGCACGATGGCGCGGGGCTGACCTATGTTTATCCGGTGCTCTCCCGCCGCGCGGGCGGGCTTTCCATCGGAGTCAACCTGAACGTCAATCGCGCCTGCAACTGGACTTGTGTTTATTGTCAGGTGGAAAACCTGCGGCGCGGCGGACCTCCGCCTGTGGATCTCGCCCTGTTGGAACGGGAAATGACGGATTTTTTGCGTGGGGTTGTCGCGGGGGATTATCTGGAGCGTCATCTGCCGCAAGGCTTTCGCCGTCTGGCGGACATTGCCTTTTCCGGCGAGGGGGAACCCACCAGCGCCGCCGAATTCCGCGAAACGGTTGCCGTTGTTGGCGCGGCGCTGGCGCGCTTTGGCTTACAGGGCAAGGTGCCGCTACGCCTCATCACCAACGGTAGCCTGACCCATCGTGCCGAGGTGCAGGAAGGTTTGCTTCAGCTTGCGGCGCTGGCGGGGGAAGTCTGGTTCAAACTCGACCGGGCCGACGCCAAGGGGCGTTGGCAGACCAATGCGACCCGGCAGAGTGCGGAACAAGCCTATGTGAATTTGCGGGCCTGTGCGGAACGGGTGCCTACCTGGCTGCAAACCTGCTGGTTTTTACATGAGGGACGACCGCCGGATATGGAGGCTTGCGCGGCATATCTTGCCTTTGTCAAAAAGGCGGCGCCGCTCATTCAGGGGGTACGGCTTTATGGTCTGGCGCGGGCATCGCGGCAGGTGGGAGCGGAGGCGCTTGCGCCACTGCCAGTGGCGGATCTGGAAGCCTGGGGGGCGCGGATACGGGCGGATACGGGGGTTCTCGTATGGGTATCGCCCTGAGATGCCGGGGGAGTTCGTGGATAAAATACTACGGGAACAGCGCCGAAGGGTGGGAACGCTTGTCGACGCGGTTTCCGCAGTGTGCTTGTGTCTCAGTTTGCCTTTTTGTTTCTGGCGCGCGCGGACTTCTTCAGGGATTTGAACAAATCGGGATCCGATTCTTTCAAGTATTCGATAACCTCAAGATCTTCGTGCCTGATACGCTGGATGTCAATCTGCTCGACGTGTACCAGACGTAGAAGTTCCCGAACGGGTTTGGGCATGGTACGCCCGCTCTCGTAACGCGACCCTCCGCTTTGGGTAACGCCGACCTGCGACCAGAATTCGCGCTGATTGAGACCAAGCCTGTGGCGAATATCACGTGGAATGATGCTCTCTTGCGCTTTTTCTGTACTCATGTGTGTCTCCTTACTGTGAAGCTTGTGAGTGGTTAAAAAAGGATGGAACGTAATCTCCCCTCGCGTGTGCGGGAGAGGGGCGTTCTCGAATTATGCACGACATATTCTAGTATTTTTTTTCGTATTGAAAAGAGGGGAAGGAAGAACGTACAAAACAATCACCTGTTTTGTTACCGAAGCGTGGATTGGGTTACGTGCGGCTGGTTTGAGAAAGGTTTCGTGCGCGACAGTCTGTTTCATATCCGAAAGCAGTGGGTGCAATCCAAAGTGGCGGTTGAGGGGGGAGTTCGTTCCCCATTTTCGTCATTGTGGGAGGCGAGAAATCCGTGGCAATCCATGCGTTTTTCTGGATGGCTTCATCGCTAAAGCGCCTCGCAATGACGAAATTCCCGCCACTTTGGATTGCACTCGAAAGCACTTGTTGGCACGGTCTGCTGTGATGAAGTCTGCTACAATGCCCCGATCCTGTTTTTGTTACCAACACTGAAACATAATGGCTTTGATTGTTCAAAAGTATGGCGGCACCTCGATGGGGAGCCCGGAGCGCATCCGCAATGTCGCGCGTCGCGTCGCACGCTTTCAGGCGGAGGGACATCAGGTTGTGGTGGTGGTTTCCGCCATGAGCGGGGAAACCAACCGTTTGATCGCGCTGGCGAAAGAAATCCAGCCCATTCCCGATCCGCGCGAGCTGGATGTGATCATTTCCACCGGCGAGCAGGTCACGATTGGTCTTTTGGCGATGGCGCTGCAGGAGATTGGCGTCGCGGCCAAAAGCTATACCGGCGCGCAGGTCAGGATTCTCACTGACGATGCTTTCGGCAAGGCGCGCATTCTTGCCATTGAAGAGGAAAAACTCCGCGCCGACCTCGACGCGGGCATGGCGATCATCGTGGCCGGTTTCCAGGGCGTGGATGCGGCGGGCAATATCACAACCCTGGGGCGCGGCGGATCGGATACCACCGGCGTTGCGCTTGCGGCAGCCTTGCAGGCCGACGAATGCCAGATCTACACGGATGTGGATGGCGTCTATACCACCGACCCGCGCATCGTGCCGGAAGCGAAGAAGCTCAACACCATTTCCTTCGAGGAAATGTTCGAGATGGCGAGCCTGGGCTCCAAGGTGCTGCAAATTCGCTCCGTGGAATTTGCGGGCAAATACAAGGTCAAACTGCGCGTGCTTTCCAGTTTTGAGGATTCTGGCGACGGCACGCTGATTACTGTGGATGAGGAACAACAGGATATGGAACAACCGATTATTTCCGGGATTGCCTTCAACCGTGACGAAGCCAAGCTGACCGTGCTGGGCGCTCCGGATCGTCCGGGCGTCGCTTACCAGTTGCTGGGGCCGATTGCCGACGCCAACATCGATGTCGACATGATTATCCAGAATGTCGGGCACGATGGCGCGACGGATTTCTCCTTTACCGTCAATCGTTCCGAGTACGAAAAGGCAAAGGCAGTGCTGGAAGTCGTGTGTCAGCACATCGGCGCGCGCGAAATCGTGGGCGACAACAAGGTGTGCAAGGTTTCCGCCGTGGGCGTCGGGATGCGTTCCCATCCCGGAATCGCGAGCCAAATGTTTCGCGTGCTGTCCGAAGAAGGCATCAACATCCGCATGATTTCAACTTCCGAAATAAAGATTTCCGTGGTGCTGGACGAAAAATATCTTGAGCTTGCCGTGCGCGTGCTGCACAAGGCATTTGAACTGGATAAATGCCACAACAATAATCGTCCTTTATGCGGGTGCAATTAAGGTGGAAAAGGACGGTTCGATCCTCCGTCATTGCAAGGCGTGTACCGTGGCAATCCATATGGTCTTTTCATGTATTGTATTTTCCTCCAGTCACACCCGTGCGTGGGAATTGTTTCGGAAGCCCGGTACAGACTGCCTTTTGCGCGCGTGGCTGCGCGCCGACGCTCAGCGAGAAAGGCATCAGAACAAGCCGCTGACGGAGGAACAGAAGGTGAGCAACCAGGAGAAGTTCCGGACACGATGCCGAGTGGAGCACATTTTTGGCGCGATGGAATCGCGGGCAAGGGATGAAATCATGCGTTGCATCGGGATGCGCAATCTGGTCTATAACCTGAGCTGATACGTCTATCTGATGGAAGCCCGATGAGGGCGTATCGGCCGTAGGCCGATCAGCGGTTTTCGGCAGCGCCACTCTGTAGTTTTGTACCGCAAAAACAAGTAACAATCGAGAAAAGCACTCGTTACATTCCCGTTACACTTCTCTGAAATTCATTTCAAACTGAAATTGGGGAAGTTGGAGGTTCACACAAATATTTGCCTCCATCATGCTGCAGAACCAAGTAAACATTTGTCAATCATTGGAACGAAGTTTCCAAGGCATTCCGCAGTTGCGGCAAGCCCGACAATGCCGGATACTCGCTTGGTTTTTCATTCCGCAAGAACGACCATGATTCTGGTTACAGGCGGCGCTGGCTTCATCGGCGCGAACTTTGTGCTCGACTGGCTGGCGACGCGCGACGAACCCGTCCTCACCCTGGACAAGCTCACCTACGCGGGCAATCTGCAAAACCTCGCGGCGCTGGCGGGCGATCCCCGGCATGTGTTCGTGCAGGGCGACATCTGCGACCGGGCGCTGGTGGAAGGGCTGCTCGCGCGTCATCGTCCCCGTGCCCTTGTGCATTTCGCGGCGGAAAGCCATGTCGACCGCTCCATCCACGGCCCGGAAGCCTTCATCCGCACCAATGTGGAAGGAACCTTTACCCTGCTGGAAGCCGCCCGCGCCTACTGGTCAACCCTGTCGGACGTGGAAAGCGCCGCGTTCCGCTTTCACCATGTCAGCACCGACGAGGTTTACGGCAGCCTCGCCCCCGACGCCGCGCCGTTTACCGAAACTCATCCCTGTCTGCCCAACAGCCCCTATTCCGCGAGCAAGGCGGCTTCCGACCATCTGGCGCGCGCCTGGTTCCACACCTACGGCCTGCCGGTGTTGACCAGTCACTGTTCCAACAACTATGGCCCTTTCCATTTCCCCGAAAAACTGATTCCGCTGTTGATCGTAAATGCCTGCGCTCAAAAACCCCTGCCCCTCTACGGCGACGGCCTGCAGGTACGCGACTGGCTCTACGTGGGCGACCATTGCGCCGCCATCCGCCGCATCCTGGACGCGGGACGTCCGGGCGAGACCTACAATATCGGCGGCTGGAACGAGATGACCAATCTCGCCATCGTGGAACAGGTCTGCGCATTGCTGGATGCGCTCGCACCCCGCGCCGACGGCATCGCCTACGCCACGCAGATCGTCCACGTCACCGACCGTCCCGGCCATGACCGCCGTTACGCCATCGACGCGCGCAAAATCGAACGCGAACTGGGCTGGCGTCCGGCGGAAACTTTTGCCTCCGGCCTCGAAAAAACCGTGCGCTGGTATCTGACCCACGCGGACTGGGTAAAAAATACGCAAAGCGGCAGCTATCGGGATTGGGTGCTCAAACAATACGGCGAGGGCGCAACATGATGTCGCCCATTCTCGTCACTGGTGCTGCCGGGCAGGTTGGCCTTGAACTGGCCCGTGCGCTTGCTGTCCTGCGTCCGCTCAGGCTGGTCGACCGGCAGGAATGCAACCTCGCGGACGCGGAGGCCATCCGCCGTGTCGTGCGCGCGACAGCGCCCTGCGCCATCGTCAACGCCGCTGCCTACACCGCCGTGGATCAGGCCGAAACCGATCCGGAATCTGCTTTTGCCATCAACGCGATGGCGCCCGGTGTGCTGGGCGCCATCGCGGCAGAAACCGGCGTGCCCGTTCTCCACTATTCCACCGATTACGTTTTTGACGGCAGCGGCACACGCCCCTGGCGCGAAACGGATACGCCCGCGCCCCTGAATGTCTACGGCCAGAGCAAACTGGCAGGCGAACGGGCGCTGGCCGCCGCCACCGCGCAACACCTGATTCTGCGCACTTCCTGGGTCTTTGGCGCTTACGGCGGCAATTTTGCCAGAACCATGCTGCGGCTGGCGGCAGAACGGGAAAGCCTGACCGTGGTCGATGACCAGATCGGCGCGCCCACTGCGGCTTCCCTGCTGGCGGACGTCAGCGCACAGTTGCTGGGACGCCTCCTCTCCCAGCCGCGGGCGGATTTTCCCTATGGTCTCTACCACTGCGCGGCGGCAGGCGAAACGAGCTGGTTCGGTTATGCCCAATACCTGATTGCCGCCGCCCGCGCGCACGGCATCCCCCTGAAACTGCCGGAGGCGGGTCTGCAACCCACCTGTTCCGCTCACTACCCCACGCCCGCTCGCCGTCCCGCCAATTCCCGTCTGGATTGCCGCCATTTTTGCCAGACCTTCGGCCTCACCCTGCCTGCTTGGCAGGAAAGTGTGGAGCGATGGCTCATGCACTGGCAGCCGTAACAGGGCATGGGGATAAAAAGAGAAAGTTACAGAACAGGCATGGAATGACAGTCCTGCCAATCAGGGACACTTTGTAAACCCGTGTGGAGGTATTGGGGCGACATACCGGAATCGAACCGGTGACACCTGGAGCCACAATCCAGTGCTCTACCAACTGAGCTAATGCCGCCATTGTCTGCTGTGTTGCTGCCTTTTTCCCTGGCGCGCCCGGCGAGAATCGAACTCACAACCTGCGGCTTAGAAGGCCGCTGCTCTATCCAGTTGAGCTACGGGCACTTTCGTGCAGGTTCCTGTCAGAACGCTGTCTGGTCGGGGCGGCGGGATTCGAACTCGCGACCCTCTGCTCCCAAAGCAGATGCGCTACCAGACTGCGCTACGCCCCGAAGAGCGGCGCATTTTATAGAGCCTTGTGGCGTGCGTCAATCTTTTTGAATGATGGTTTTCTGTCACGGATTTTTGAATCTGTCCCCCCGAATGATTTGAAATACGTGATGGAAATTCATCGTAAAACCAACTCCGGTTTGAAACCCCACCCTTCAGGGCGGTGTGGAGGTCTGGACCCCGGCTGAAGGCCGGGGTTTCGACTGTAGCCATTGGGGAGGGGAAAGAAACCCCTTCCCAATGGCGTTTGACCGACAGCCCTGAAGGGTTGTCGCTGATTTGTGCTACGCGAAACCTTGTTTTGCCAGACTACAGTTCTCCCTCCGGCGTCTTGCCGAACAGGCGGGAAAAGGCCGGGGCTGGAAAACCGACGCGCAACAACAGACCCAGCCCCAGCAGGCTTTGCAGCAGATAAAGACTGCTGGAAATACCATGCCAGAAAACAAAACGATCTCGCAGGGAGGACAGCATGACGTCCAGCGGCGCAACCTCCTGTTTCATGGCCTCCATCAAGGGCTGGATACCGAAAAGACTCACGGCGGAAAGCAGCAGCATCAGCACGACCAACCAGAGCGAGAGCGTTTTCAGACTTGCGTACCGCTGCCGGACAAGGAGGAAAAACGCGAGATACCCTCCCAATGCCATACCCGTCCAGCCGGCGATCCGGAAAATCTCCCCGGCAATCTGGCCTGCCAGCATCCGGTCGGAAAGATGGTGGAACAAGACCGGCACGACTAGATAACCCACTATCCAGAGGCCACCCACCCAGGCAGTCAGGGCGATTTGAAAAAGGGCATTGGCAAGAAAACGCATGGGATGCCAGAAGAAAGAAGAAGGGCGAAGACTAACCCGTAAGCGTTACCGAAACAAGGTGGCGCAATTGAAAGGGTGCAATCCGCAAAGTGTCGGTTGAGGGGGGGGCATCCCCCATTTTCGTCACTTTGGATTGCTCCCCAATCGAAAGGGAAAAGGCGGTTTACTCCTTCTATTTTTCCCCTGTTTTTGTGTGGAAAGCGGCGCTGGTTTTGCCGAGCCTCATCGCTTTTACCCCAGCTTCGCCCATTGCGCCCTGAGTTTTTCCAGCGTCGCTTCCGCGGTTGCGAGGCGTTCTTTCTCCTGCGCGACAATATTTTCCGGGGCACGGGCGGCGAAGTTTTCGTTGGCGAGTTTGGCCCTGGCCTGCGCCGCCTGTTTTTCCTGTTTTTCGATTTCTTTCGTGAGCCGTTCGCGTTCGGCTGCAAGGTCTATTGCCACCACCAGCATGAGGCGCGCGTCGCCCACGACCGCAACCGGGGCGAGGGTGTCGGCGGGGATGTCATCGGCAAAACTCACGTCGGCGACCTTGACCAGGGTCTGCAAGAGCGGCGCGAAGCGGCGGATTTCCGCCTGTGCCGCCGCGTTGCCCGCGACGATGAGTGGCGGACGGGCGGCAGGCGAAATGTCCATTTCGCCACGCAGGTTGCGGCAGGCGGAAACGCAGCGTTTCAACGCTTCCATTTCCGCTTCCGCCTGGGCGTCCAGCAAGGCCGGATTGGCTTCGGGACAGGCCGCCAGCATGATGGATTCCTGTGTCCTGCCGCTCGTCAGAGGCGCGACAGCCTGCCAGAGTTCCTCGGTGATGAAGGGAATGACCGGATGCGCGAGCCGCAGCAGGGCTTCCAGCGTGTGGGCGAGGGTATGGCGGGCGGCATACGCGGCGGCTGGCGCGTCTGCCATTTCCGCCTTGGCGATTTCAAGGAACCAATCGCAGAATTCGTCCCAGACGAAGTGGTAGAGCGTGTCCGCCAGCAGATCGAAGCGGTAATCGGCAAAGTGTTGCGCAATTTCCGTCTCCAGTGTTTGCAGGCGGCTGACGATCCAGCGGTCGGCAAAGGAAAGGCCGGCGGGCGTGGCGGAAAGATCGTGCCCCTCCACGTTCATCAACACGAAGCGCGTGGCGTTCCACAGTTTGTTGCAGAAATTGCGGTAGCCCTCGCAGCGGTTCAGGTCGAATTTGATGTCGCGCCCCGGCGCGGCCAGCGCGGCGAAGGTGAAGCGCAGCGCGTCCGTGCCGAAGGCGGTGATGCCATTGGGAAATTCCTTGCGCGTGCGTTTTTCGATCTTTGGGGCGTCCTTTGGATTCATCAGCCCCGTGGTGCGCTTTGCGACAAGTTCGTCAAGGCCGATACCGTCGATGAGGTCGATGGGGTCGAGCACGTTGCCCTTGGATTTGCTCATTTTCTGGCCTTCCGCGTCGCGGATGAGGCCGTGGATGTAGACATGCCGGAAGGGGATTTTTCCGGTGAGATGCCGGGTCATCATCACCATGCGCGCCACCCAGAAAAAGATGATGTCGAAACCTGTGACCAGTACCGTGGAAGGGAGATACAAATCCAGCGCCGGATTGGAGGCTTGCGGATAGCCGGGGGTCCAGTCGAGGGTGGAAAAAGGCCACAGCGCCGAGGAATACCAGGTGTCGAGCACGTCGGGGTCGCGGGTAAGCGTGCCGTTGTAACCGGCGGCTTCGGCTTGCGCGCGCGCTTCCGTTTCGTCGTGTGCGACAAAGAGTTCACCGTTTTCGCCGTGCCACGCCGGAATCTGGTGCCCCCACCACAGTTGCCGTGAGATGCACCAGTCCTGGATGTTGTTGAGCCATTGATTGTAGGTGTTGACCCAGTTTTCGGGATAGAAGCGGATTTCGCCGCTGGCGACGACTTCCAGCGCCTTTTCGGTGATGGATTTGCCGTCCGCGCCCGGTTTCGACATGGCGACGAACCATTGGTCGGTGAGCATGGGTTCGAGCGCGACGCCGGTACGGTCGCCGCGCGGCACTTTCAGTTTGTGTTTTTCGGTTTTTTCCAGCAAACCCGCCGTTTCCAAATCGGCAACCATGATCTTTCTGGCTTCAAAGCGGTCAAGCCCCTGATATTTTTCCGGGGCTTCCGCATTGATTCTGGCGTCCAGCGTCAGGATGTTGCGCATGGGCAGTTCATGGCGCAGACCGACGGCATAGTCGTTGAAATCATGCGCCGGGGTGACTTTCACCACGCCGGTACCAAACGCCCTGTCCACATAGGCGTCGGCAATGATGGGAATTTCCCGGTCGGTGAGCGGCAGTTTCACCGTTTGCCCAATCAGGTGCCGGTAACGTTCGTCTTCGGGGTGCACCATCACTGCCGTATCACCCAACAGGGTTTCCGGGCGGGTGGTGGCCACCGTGAGATGACCCGTGCCGTCGGCGAGCGGATAGCGGATGTGCCAGAGAAAACCGTCTTCTTCCTCGCTTTCCACTTCGAGGTCAGAGACGGCGGTGTGGAGTTTGGGATCCCAGTTGACCAGGCGCTTGCCGCGATAGATCAACCCTTCCCGGTAGAGACGAACAAAGGTTTCGGTCACGGTTCTGGAAAGACCCGCATCCATGGTGAAGCGTTCCCGGCTCCAGTCGGGACTGGCGCCCAGACGGCGCATCTGACGGGTAATCGCGCCGCCGGAGAATTTCTTCCAGTCCCAGACTTTCTCCAGGAATTTTTCCCGCCCCAGTTCGTGGCGGGAGACGCCTTGCGCATCGAGTTGGCGTTCGACCACGATTTGCGTGGCAATCCCTGCGTGATCGGTTCCTGGCTGCCAGAGCGTATTGTCGCCCTTCATCCGGTGATAACGGGTGAGCGCGTCCATCAAGGTCTGATTGAAACCGTGTCCCATGTGCAGGGAACCGGTGACGTTGGGCGGCGGCAACAGGATGCAAAACGCCTGATTCCTGGGTTTCGTGGCGTCAAGACCGGCGGCGAAATAATGGCGGGATTCCCATTCGGGATACCAGCGGCGCTCGATGTCCGCAGGTTCAAAACTTTTGGCGAGTTCCATGGGGTGGGGGAAAGACAGAAAATCGCACATTATACGCTCTGCCCGGAGGCTGCATGGGTTGCCGTTTGGCTTGGGATGCAATTGAAAGTGGAAAAAGTGGAGGATGCCACCGGGATAATTTATGGTATGGATATTGGTTGTGAAGCCATTGCATGATGAGCGGCCAATTTTGCCGAAAGCGACCAGGGGCAAGGCGGCAATATTGCTCGCCGAGATGGACGGACGGCAGCATGATCCCGACCGTGCGCTGCATGGCACTGTACAGACAGGGGATATTGTTCCCATGTAAGTAGGCCAGGGAACGTCCTCAAGGCGCTTGAGGCCAGTAACGGAAAGGGTTTCAGGCCATTCGGAGGGGGAAAAAGGCTGGAACTTCGGACTACAAGTGGCGGATACCCCCCTCGTCACAAGCGAGACGCACCAGGAAAAACCAGAAATCGCGAACAGGCTCTGAAAACCTGTTTTCGACTTTCGATAATCCGTATAATCCAGGCTCTCTTCGTCGAAAGTGAGGCGCTTCAGCAACGTGGCAATCCGTACAGCGGCGTGGCTTTCCAGAAAGTTGGAGCATGCCCCAAGGCCGTATGGAGTGCCACGGGGGCAACGTCCCTCGCTTGTGACGAATTCTGTTGCGCAACAAACCATCACCAACTTTGCCAGGAATATTTTATGAAAACAGAAATTGAATCCATGCTGGAACAGACCAGTCTGGGCGAACATGATTTTCGTGCGGAAATAATGGCTTATATCAATGGTTTTTCCCATGTCATTTTGCGGGGGGGGGGGGGCTTTGGCCGCGTCATCGGAAAATTTTTGCTGGAAATTGGCGTCGATAGAAACAAACTGTGTTACTGGGATATTCGCGCCGGAGAATTGCGGGAAATCAATGGGATTCCTGTCCTCTCGCCATTATCGGAAAATCTGGATAGAGAGCAAACGCTTGCCATCAATTGCCTGAATAATCATGCCGCATTGGGCGCGCGTATATGGGACAGGGTGCTCGTTTCTGAAAAGCATCAACATTATATTCAGGGGATGGATCTGTTTTCTGCCCTGATCTGCAAAATAAAAAGCCGTCTGGAAACAAGAGGCTGCTTCAATATCTGTGAGCGTTCGAACTGCAAACGCCTGCTCGGCATTGTGGTGAAAAAGAAGCCACATTCAGGCAGTGGGGTGGTTCCAGACAGACTGGTTTTCCCAAGCATGGCGTTTATTATCAACCAAAAATGCACACTGCAATGTGCACATTGCAACCAGTACATGAACCATTTTCCCGAAGAAGGCAGCATCCATTTTTCATTGCAACAAATTATCCAGGATATTGATGTTGTTTCTGATGCGCTGGATGCCATCCTGTCGGTGTCTATTGTGGGAGGTGAGCCATTTTTGCATCCGGATTTACCAGAAATCATCGAACATATGTCCAGCAAAAACAATTTTGGTCCTCTCACCATTGGCAGTAATGGTGTCTGCAAAATATCCGGGGCTTGCCTGAAAGTCATGGAAAAACTGAATGTTCAGGTCAGATTTTCTGATTACAGGGTTTCCATAAATGAGAAACAGAAAAAATTATTCGACGCCAATGTCAGAAAACTGTCCACGCGAGGCATCAGCCATTTTGTGGCTTCTGTGGCGTGGAGCTTGCCGTCCACATTGACGGCGCAACATCATTCAGAACAGCACAAGATACAACTGAAAAAAAACTGTCCGGGACTGGGATTATGCGAACGGGTTGCCAATGGTGTGTACTATCCCTGCCCGGTATCCTGTACCGTGGATAGTCTACACCTTGCGGATTATGGAAGCGACAAGGTTATCCTGGATCCCCGTTGTTCGCCAGAAGAGATGCGGGAAAAAATTCGCGCTGTGCAGGCAGCCCCTTTTTATCAATGCTGCGATTATTGTGGAGAAAAAGACAGGGCCGCATTACCTCAGCCGGGCGAACAGGGAATCAGTCTGCGTTATGCCCATCTGGGGAATAAAAAACGTTTACCCTCTTCTTTACTGTAACTGGGCGGAAGATGCCGTACCCGAAACACGAGGGACAAGCCTGTTCCTCGTAAAACCGGCTCCGCTTTGAAATTCCGCCCGCGAAGCCAGCATTTAGTCACATCTGTTTTGTTCGCCCAGAGGGAAGGCCGTGCCTGAACCCGGTATACTCCGGCCTTTCCCCGCGCCCGGAGCACGAAAATCCATGTCTGCCGTCATGCCTGAATCCGCTGCCTGTTACCACTGTGGCCTGTCCATCCCGGAAGGGCTGGATTTGCCGGTTGACATCAAGGGGGCGCGGCGCGCGATGTGTTGCATGGGCTGTCAGGCGGTGGCGCAGGCCATTGTGGACAACGGACTGGCCGACTATTACACGAGCCGCGATGCCCTGCCCGAATCGCCGCGCGAGGCCGCGCCCGCCATTCTCGACCAGCTTGCGCTGTTCGATCACGAGGAATTCCAGAAAAGCTTTGTGCGCGCTCTGGGTGAGGATGAACGCGAGGCTTCGCTGATGTTGGAAGGCATTACCTGCGCGGCCTGCGTCTGGCTGAACGAGCGCCATATCGGTCAACTGCCGGGCGTGACCGGCGTTTCCGTCAATTACGCCACTCGCCGGGCACGGGTGCGCTGGGATGTGCGCCGCCTCAAGCTCTCCGATATTCTTGCCGCCATTGCCGCCATCGGCTATCGCGCCCATCCTTACGACGCCGCCCGGCACGAGGAACTGGCGAAAAAGGAGCGCCGTGACGCGCTCTGGCGGCTGTGGGTGGCGGGTTTCGGCATGATGCAGGTGATGATGTACGCGATTCCCGTCTATCTGGCGGGCGAGGGAGAGATGACGCTGGACATCGAAACCCTGATCCGCTGGGCCAGTCTTCTCCTCACCCTGCCGGTGGTGCTGTATTCTGCCGCGCCCTTTTTCCGGGGCGCGTGGCGCGACCTGCGTTTTTGCCGCGTCGGCATGGATGTGCCGGTGGCGCTGGGCGTGGGAGGCACCTTTGTTGCCAGCGTCTGGGCGACCCTGACGCAGGGGGGCGAAGTGTATTTCGATTCCGTCGCCATGTTCGTCTTTTTCCTTTTGGGCGGACGCTATCTTGAAATGAACGCGCGCCAAAAAGCGGTGAGCGTGACCGAGGCGCTGGCACGCCTGATGCCTGCCTTTTGCCAGAGGTTGCCGGATTTTCCCGCTTCCCGTCAGCCGGAACAGGCGATGGCGGCGGATCTCAGGGTTGACGACGCGGTGCTGGTGCGTCCCGGCGAGACCATTCCTGCCGATGGCCGGGTGCTGGAAGGGGAAAGTCAGGTGGATGAGGCGCTGCTCACGGGCGAGAGCCGTCCGGTGGGCAAGGCAGCGGGCGATGTCGTGACCGGCGGCGCGGTCAATATGGAAAGTCCGCTGGTGATTCGGGTGGAAGCAACCGGCGAGGAAACCCGGCTTTCCGCCATTGTGCGCCTGATGGAGCGGGCAGCGGCGGAAAAACCGGGCATCGTCCAGATGGCGGACCGGGTGGCGCAATGGTTCGTGGCGCTCCTGTTGCTGGTGGCTGTCGCCACGGCCTGGGGCTGGTATCAGGTCGATCCCGCGCGCGCGCTCTGGATTGCCGTGTCCGTTCTGGTGGTTACCTGTCCCTGCGCGTTGGCGCTGGCGACGCCGATTTCGCTCACGGTGGCCGCCGGGGCGCTGGCCAGGGATGGCCTTCTGGTGACACGTGGTCACGCCGTGGAAACCCTTTCCCGCGCGGATTGTTTTGTGTTCGACAAAACCGGCACCCTTACCCGTGGGGAAATGCGTCTGCTGGAATGCCAGACGCGGGATGACCTCGAACCGGCGGCGGCGCTGCGTCTGGCGGCGGCATTGGAACAGTCTTCCGCGCATCCGCTGGCGGTCGCCTTGCGTGCCGCTGCCGACGGGGAATCGCTGCCGCAGGCGGAAGCCGTGCGCGCCGAGGCGGGGCTTGGATTGGAAGGCCGTATTGGCGGAGTGTGCTGGCGATTGGGACGTCCCGATTTTGTCGCGGCTCTGCGCGGCGATGGCGGCAATGACGCGACGCCAATCCCCTGGGCGGACTCCGGCGATACGGTGGTGGCTTTGGGCGACGCGACGGGCGCGCGGGCGTTTTTCCGGCTGGGCGATGAAATCCGGGCGGAAGCCGCCGGGCTGATTCGTGATTTGAAGGCGCGCGGCGCGCATGTGGTCTTGATGTCCGGCGACGCGGAAGCCGTGGCGCTTCGGGTGGCGGCGGCGCTGGGGATCGCGCGGGCGCAAGGCGCCATGTCGCCGCAGGCCAAGCGCGAGGCGGTATCCGCCTTGCAACGGGAAGGCCGGGTCGTGGCGATGGTGGGGGATGGCGTCAACGACGCGCCCGTACTGGCGCAGGCGCAGGTTTCCGTGGCGATGGGCGCGGGCGCGCAACTGGCGCGGGCGCAGGCCGATTTGGTTTTACTGTCGGAAAATCTCGCCTGTCTGCGCACGGGCGTGCGGCGCTGTTGCTTTGCGTTTACCGTGATCCGGCAGAATCTGGGCTGGTCCTTTGTCTATAATCTTGTCGCCCTGCCGCTGGCGATCGCGGGGTATATCGCGCCTTGGGCGGCGGGGATCGGCATGTCGGCCAGCTCCCTGCTGGTGGTTTTGAATGCTTTGCGCATCCAGCGAAAGGACGTCTGATGGAATCCCTTTATCTTCTCATTCCGGTGTCGGTTGTGCTCGTTTTCGTCATTGCCGTGGTGTTCTGGCTTTCGGTGCGCGGTGGGCAGTTCGATGACCTTGAAGGGCCGGGGTTTCGCATTCTGATGGACGACGATTTGCCAAAACCGCAAGATGAGGCGTCTCCCCCACGTCAGGAATCGTAACGAAAAAGCACTTGCTTTGATTCAGGTCAAGTGCAGGGACGGTCGCGCAGGTATGATGCCCCCCGTTCTGCCGCAAGGCAAACAGGGGTTTTGCAAGAAACCTGATTGTTTCTCTGTTGGGGTTGGGGTGCGCTTCGGTGCACCCTTTTTTTGTCGGCTTGTTTCGATGCGTGACGCTGTGTGCCTGGCATTTCTCCTCGCGCCGCCTTATTTTTTCAAGGTTTGTTGCTTTGTTTGACTTAAGTCAAACGCTTGACCCCAAGCCTCCCATAGCATCCCGCACCATGCGCTGTTTCAGGTCTGGGTCTCTTTCCGGGACGTGTTCTGGCGCGTATCAGTCATTTTTTCAATGAGAGGTGGGTTCATGTCGGAAACGCAAACCACATACAACTATAAGGTCGTGCGGCAGTTTGCCGTGATGACCGTCATCTGGGGCATCGTCGGGATGCTGGTCGGTGTCATCATTGCCGCCCAGCTGGTCTGGCCGCAGCTCATCAGTGACATTGTTCCTGAGTTCCTTGCGCCAATCCTGTCGTACGGTCGTCTGCGGCCACTGCATACCAACGCGGTGATCTTCGCCTTTGGCGGTTGTGCCCTGTTCGCAACGTCTTACTACTGTGTGCAGCGCACCAGTCATACCCGTCTGTTCAGCGGTGGTCTGGCGGCCTTTACGTTCTGGGGCTGGCAACTGGTCATCCTGCTGGCGGCGGTCTCCCTGCCACTGGGGATTACCACCGGCAAGGAATATGCCGAGCTGGAATGGCCGATCGACATCCTGATCACGCTGGTCTGGGTGGCCTATGCCGTGGTGTTCTTCGGCACGATCGCGGTGCGCAAGGTGAGCCACATCTACGTCGCCAACTGGTTCTTTGGCGCGATGATCATCGCGGTGGCCATTCTGCATCTGGTCAACAGCGCGGAAGTTCCGGCGACCTGGGATGTGCTGATGCCGCGCTCCTACTCCGTCTATGCCGGCGTGCAGGATGCGATGGTGCAATGGTGGTATGGCCACAATGCCGTGGGCTTCTTCCTGACCGCTGGCTTCCTGGGCATGATGTACTACTTCGTGCCGAAACAGGCCGGACGTCCGGTGTATTCCTACCGCCTCTCCGTGGTGCACTTCTGGGCGCTGATCTTCACCTATATGTGGGCAGGCCCGCACCATCTGCATTACACGGCGCTGCCGGACTGGACGCAATCCCTGGGGATGCTCTTCTCGCTCATCCTGCTTGCGCCTTCGTGGGGCGGCATGATCAACGGCATCATGACCCTCTCCGGCGCCTGGCACAAGCTGCGGGATGATCCCATCCTGAAATTCCTGGTGACTTCGCTTTCCTTCTACGGCATGTCGACCTTTGAAGGCCCGATGATGTCCGTGAAGACCGTGAATGCCCTGTCGCATTACACCGACTGGACGGTAGGTCACGTGCACTCCGGCGCTCTGGGCTGGGTGGCGATGGTTTCCATCGGCTCGCTCTACTACCTGATTCCCCGTCTCTTCGGGCGTCAGGAAATGTACAGCGTGAAACTTATCTCCGCGCATTTCTGGATTGCGACGATTGGTGTGGTGCTCTACGTGGCTTCCATGTGGATCGCGGGCGTCTATCAGGGGCTTATCTGGCGCGCGGTCAATGAGGATGGCACCTTGGCCTATGCCTTTGTGGAAGGGGTGAAATTCTCCTATCCCTTCTGGCAGGTTCGCCTTGTGGGTGGCGTGCTGTTCCTGCTCGGCATGTTGTTGATGGCTTACAACATGTTCAAGACCATCGGCGCCGGCAGGTCGGAAGACGTGCCTGTGCTTGCTCCGGCTCACGCCTGATAAGGGAGGTTACACATAATGAGTCAGGAAAAAATCGAAAAGAACGTCGCGCTGTTGATCGTCTGCATCTTGCTGGCGGTGATCTGGGGCGGACTGTTGGAAATCACCCCGTTGTTCTTCCAGACCTCGACCACCACGCCGGTGAAGGGACTGGCGGTGTATGACGCGGAGAGTCTGGCGGGGCGGGAAGTCTATATCCGCGAAGGCTGCTACAACTGTCACTCGCAGATGATTCGTCCCTTCCGGGCGGAAACCGAGCGTTACGGGCATTACTCCGTGGCGGGTGAATTCGTGTTTGACCATCCCTTCCAATGGGGTTCCAAGCGGACGGGGCCGGATCTGCACCGCGTGGGCGGACGCTATTCCAACGAATGGCATCAGGCGCATCTCTTCAATCCGCGCGATGTGGTGCCGGAGTCGAACATGCCCAGTTACTTCTGGTTGGCGAAAACCAAGGCGCTGGATACCGTCGGGCGTGACATCGACGCCAAGATGCGTGCGCTGCGGATAGTGGGTGTGCCTTACACCGACGAGCAAATCAGTGAGGCACGCGCCAAGCTGCAAGGCAAGACCGAAGCGGATGTCCTGGTCGCTTACTTGCAAGGTCTCGGCAAAACCCTGTCGAACTTCCAGTAAACCATCATGGAAATCTTGAGTGATCTTCGCGGAATGCTGACCCCGGCGCTTGGTATCGTGCTTTTTCTCGGTATCCTGAAGTGGGCGTATGGCAAAAAGAGCAAGAAAGGCTATGAGGAAGCGGCCGCTCTTGTCTTCGCGGACGATGACGATATGGAGCCGGGGCGCGTGCCCCGGTCCCGCTGACCAAAGGAAACTGTTATGAGCGATTTTACGAGCGAATTCTGGAACTTCTATGTGATCGGGATCGTGGTGTTGAGCCTTCTGGCTTGCCTCATCCTGCTCTGGAGTCAAGGTTCCGTAACCTACACGGCGGGCAAAACCACCGGACATGCCTGGGATGAAGACCTTGAGGAATACAACAATCCCATGCCCAAATGGTGGAGCCTTCTCTTCTACCTCACGGTAGTCTTTTCCGTTGTTTACCTCTTCTTCTTTCCGGGGCTGGGCAAGTACCAGGGCTATCTGAACTGGTCTTCCGCCAAGTACAGCCTGGGCGCCGACGGCACAGTGGCAAACCAGGCGGGAAGCAAGTACCAGAGTGAAGTGGATACCGTGAACAGGAAACTGGAGCCGACGCTGAACCGTTATCTGGCTCTGGACATCCCGACTCTGGCGAAAGACCCGAAAGCGATGGAGATGGGGCAACGCCTGTTTCAGTCCTATTGCATCCAGTGCCACGGTTCTGACGCCAAGGGTTCCAAAGGTTTCCCCAATCTGACCAATGACGATTGGCAATGGGGAGGCGAGCCGGAGCAGATCGAGGCGACGATCGCCGGTGGCCGCACGGCAGCCATGACGCCACATACCGACATGAGCGACGAAACGGTGAAGGATATCGCCAACTACGTGCTTTCTCTCTCTGGGGAGAGTTCGGATAGCGAACGCATCGCGCGGGGTGAAGCTGCCTTCAGGAACAGCGATTGCCTGACCTGTCACGATCCTGGCATCATGACGGGGCAGCCGACAGGTGTGCCTTCCGGCAATATCCTGATGGGAGCGCCCAATTTGACGGATAAGGTCTGGCTCTACAGTCGTAATCCGGAGGTGGTGGCGGACACCATCAAGAACGGGCGCAACAACCAGATGCCCGGCTGGGAAGGCTTCCTGGGCAAGGGCAAGGTGCATCTGCTGGCCGCCTATGTGTATAGTCAGAGCCACAAGTAAATTTGTGCGCAGGTAGTCGGTAGTCAACAAGGGGAAGCGGCACGTCAGAGGCCGCTCCCCGTTTTCATGAGCGCGCGACGCGCGTAGAATTGTGCGGTGTTCGCTCTTGAAACCATGTGTTTATCCCGGAATGGCAAGTATTCACATGCCGCTCTGGCACAGAGGAGACTTGTCAAAATGAACCAACCCGTTTCTTCCCCCCCGGTGGCCAACACGGAACAGCCTGTTTCGCTTTACGAAAAACATAAAAAAATCTACGTGCGCTCAGTCCAGGGAAAGTGGGCGACTTGGCGCTGGATTCTGGTTTGGGGCACCCAGCTCCTGTTTTATAGTTTGCCCTGGCTGACCTGGGGCGACCGGCAGGCTGTGCTTTTCCATCTTGTGCAACGCAAGTTCTACATCTTTGGTCTTGTACTCTGGCCGCAGGATATTTTTTATCTCACGATTCTGCTCATTCTTTCCGCCTATTCGCTTTTTCTGTTTACGGCGGTGGCTGGACGTTTGTTTTGTGGCTATGCCTGTCCGCAGACGGTCTATACCGAAATTTTTCAATGGATTGAAGCCAGAATCGAAGGTGAGCGTCCGGCACGGATGAAGCTGGACAAGCAGCCGATGAACGCGCGCAAATTGGGTCTGAAAAGCGCGAAACATCTGATTTGGCTGCTCTTCTCGTTGTGGACGGGCTTTACCCTGGTGTGCTACTTCACGCCGGTACGGGAAATGATGGCCAATTTGCCGACCTTCAGTTTTGGCGGGTGGGAGATTTTCTGGCTCTTCTTCTACGGCGGCTTTACATATCTGATGGCGGGTTTTATGCGCGAGCAGGTATGCAAATACATGTGTCCTTACGCGCGCTTCCAGTCCGTGATGTTCGACCCGGATACCCTCATCATCTCCTATGACCAGAAACGCGGTGAACCGCGCGGGATTCGCAAGAAGGGAAAAGATGCTTCCGCCCTGGGCGATTGCGTGGATTGCGATATCTGTGTGCAGGCTTGCCCGACCGGCATCGACATTCGCAGGGGGTTGCAATACGAATGCATCGGTTGCGGCGCCTGCATCGACGGCTGTGACGAGGTGATGGACAAGTTGGGCAAGCCACGCGGCCTGGTGTGCTATACCTCGGAAAACGCGCTGGCGGGCAAATACGGGCGTACTGGCCTCATGAGCCATATCCTGCGTCCGCGCGTCGTGATTTACAGCGTGATCCTGTTGGCCATTGCGACAGCGGCGGGCTGGTCACTGGCTACCCGCGTCCCCCTGCGCGCCGACCTCTTGCGCGATCGCGCCACGCTGGCGCGGGAGGCTGAGGATGGCCGCATCGAAAATGTCTATACCCTGAAAGTCATGAACGTTTCCGAAAAAGAGCGTGTTTTCAGGGTGAGTGTGTCGGGGCTGGAAGGCATTGCCCTGATCTCGGATCTGCTGTTGAATGTGGGCGCGGCGGAAAACAAGGATGTTTCAGTCAGTGTCCGGGTGCCCTATGGCATTGCGCCCAAGGGCGCGCACAAAATCTGGTTCGACGTGGTGGCGACCGATGATCCCACGGTTGCCGTACACGAAAAAACGACTTTCATGATGCCTTGAGGATAGCTTGCATGACACAAATAAACGAAGCCCTTGCCCCGCCCCGTCCCTGGTATCGAGAACCCTGGCCCTGGATTCTCATGGGCTTGCCGGCAATTGTAGTTGTTGCGGGGATCGTGACCCTGGTGATCGCGGTGAATTCCAACGACGGCGTGGTGAGCGACGATTATTACAAGCGGGGTCTGGCGGTGAACCAGGTGATAGACCGGGATATTGCCGCGCAGGCAATGGGCTTGCAGGCCAATCTCATGCGCAATGGCGCGGCGATTCGGGCGATTGTTACCGCGAAGCCGGAGGTCGTTCTGCCGGAGGTGGTGCGTCTGCGTCTTGCGCATCCCACGCGCAGCGGCATGGATCAGGAAATTGACCTGACGCGCGATGCGCCGGGCAGCTATGGCGGCCAGTTGCAGAATGCGCAACTGGGCGGCCGCTGGAACGTGTTTTTAGAAGACCAGGCCAGGAACTGGCGTTTGACAGGCAATTGGCAGTTGTCGCAGGAGTTGCCCTTGCAGTTGCTTCCCCATCAGTGAGTTTCCCGTTTTACCCGACAAACACTATGGAGGTGTTGCTCATGCTTCAGGAACTATTATCCAGCCCGGTTGGATTGCTCTCGCTTTTCACCATTGGCTTTGTTGTCGTTATCGCGGTTTTCCTTTTCTTCTTCTTTGGGAAGAAGATCAAGGAAGAAGAAGCGCAAAAGGGCTGAAGTCTGCCGGAATGGCTGGGACGGAGAATCTCCGCCCACTCGCCAGAGCCTCCGTTTCGCAAGGACGGAGGCTTTTTTGTGTACGCCCGGCATGGACGCACTCCTGCGGGTGAACGTTCCGCCGTAAGTTGATCACGGCGAGCGAAGCGCAACTGCATAAGGGGTACCGAGTGTGGGAAGGAAGCGTAGGGCATAAGCTGCGAGCCGATAGACAAGAACCAGATGGAAGGCGTTGCCAAGCAGGGCGATCGGGCAAGAAACCGCGAAGCTCTGGTGATCAAGGCGAGGTGGCGTAGAGTCGGCGGTTGTGCAGTGAAGGAGTGCGTTCTTACCTGGGGAGGTCTTGCCTCATGGCTGAAAGGCCGACGTGGAGACACGGAGCGAGAAGTCGGCTTCAGGTCGTAGTAGCCGCCAGTCTGGGGCGAAGGGTCAAACGAGGAGAAGTGTTCGAGATCATGTTGATGTTGAACGTAGTGCGTCAGAAGCCCGCGGTAGCGTTTGCGCTCACGTTTCTTCCTGTGTTGCCCCTTCCGCTTGCCGCTATCTGATTGGTCGTGATTCGAAAAAGTGCCGTATGTTCCAACCACCATACCGCTCGCGGTATTGCTCTCGCAGCGCCAGCACTTCATCCGCTGGCGCTCCACGCGCCGACCGATTCTCCAGACGCCTATCCAGCAGTCCTGCTTCACCATCGGCCTCATAACGCGCCAGATAACGGCGGAAACTGCGCGCGCGCATCCCCAGCAGATGCGCCGCTTCCTCCTGACTCGATCGTCCCTGATTCCTGCCTTCATACGCTTCCACAAAACGCATCTTCCTCACTTCTTCCTGTACGATTATCCATTTCATCAAAAACCTCCTTCGGGGGACTATGACGACCGGACAACTATCGCGCTACAAAGGTGGACAGATTGGAAGCTCGCTACAGGCGGGTTTTTTTGGGGTATTACCACGCATGCCGTGGTTTTTTGGTGGAATTCGCGTGAAAACGACTAGGCAATTTCCCAAAGGCGTTGGATAATCGCATCTCCGATTTTTCTTCACAGGAACAAATACCATGAACAAGACTGAGCTGGTCAAGGCTCTGGCTGAGAAGGGGGGCATCTCTCTTGTTGCAGCGGGGGATGCATTGGACAATTTCCTGGAAATTGTGACGAATACCTTGGCTTCTGGCGATAGCATCACGCTGGTTGGTTTTGGCGCTTTCTCCGTGGCAGAGCGTGCCGCGCGCAAAGGACGTAATCCGCAAACGGGCAAGGAAATCAATATTGCTGCATCCAAGGCTGTCAAGTTTTCTGCTGGTGCCAAGCTGAAAGCTGCCGTGAATCCCGTGAAAACTCCTGCGAAAAAAAGCACCTCGAAGAAGAAGTAGGCATCGCTTCCTTTCGGGCAACCGGCCTCGCCGCGAGGCCGGTTTTTTTGTTTGTCCCCATTTTGGATCTTTTTCCACCATGTCCTTTCGTCCCATCCGCAATATCGCCATCATCGCTCACGTCGACCACGGCAAGACCACGCTGGTTGACCAGCTCCTGCGCCAGTCCGGCACGTTCGCCGCGCACCAGCACGTGGAGGAGCGGGTGATGGATTCCAATGATCTCGAAAAGGAACGCGGGATCACCATCCTCGCCAAGAACACCTCGGTGGAATACGAAGGGATACACATCAACATCGTAGACACGCCGGGACACGCCGACTTCGGCGGCGAAGTGGAACGGGTGTTGGGCATGGTCGACGGCGTGGTGCTGTTGGTGGATGCGGTGGAAGGCCCGATGCCGCAAACCCGCTTCGTCACCCGGAAGGCGCTGGCTCTGGGGCTTTGCCCCATCGTCGTAGTCAACAAGGTCGACCGCGACGGCGCCAACCCGGACAACGCCGTCAATCTCACCTTCGACCTTTTCGACAAGCTGGGCGCGAACGACAGACAACTGGATTTTCCCATCGTCTATGCTTCCGGCCTGAACGGCTGGGCGGCGCTGGAACTGGAGGCTCCGCGTGAAAACATGCGCCCGCTCTTCGAGACGATTCTGGCGCAGGTTCCCGCGCCCGAAGCCGATGTGGACGCGCCCTTGCAGTTCCAGATTTCCGCGCTGGATTACAGTTCCTATGTGGGGCGTATCGGCGTGGGACGCATCCGGCGCGGCCGGGTGAAGACCGGACAGCAGGTGATGGTGATGTTCGGTACGGAGGAAGAGGCCGCGCAGCACGAGCGGCAATCCTTCAAGGCGAAGATTGGTCAGGTGTTCGGCTTCAAGGGGCTTTCCAGGGTAGAGCTGGAAGAAGGTCTGGCGGGCGACATCGTGCAGGTGACAGGGGTTGAGGATCTCGTCCTGGGATGCACGCTGGCGGACCCGGAGCAGCCGGAATCCCTGCCGCTTCTGAAAATCGACGAGCCAACGCTGGCCATGCAGTTTCTGGTGAATTCGAGTCCCCTGGCGGGCACGGAAGGCAAGTTTGTCACCTCGCGTCAGATCCGCGACCGTCTGCACAAGGAACTTCTGACCGACATGGCGCTGCGTGTGGAAGACACCGCGAACGGCGATATTTTCGATGTCTGCGGACGCGGCGAACTGCATCTTTCCATTCTCCTCGAAAACATGCGCCGCGAAGGCTACGAGCTTGCCGTGGGACGACCGCGTGTGGTGAAGCGCGTCATCGATGGCGTGGAGTGCGAGCCTTACGAAATGCTCTCCGTGGACGTGGAAGAATTGCATCAGGGGGGCGTCATGGAATCGCTGGGGTTGAGAAAGGGCGACATGCTGGACATGGTGCCCGATGGGCGGGGCCGGGTACGTATCGAATATCGTATTCCCGCGCGCGGCCTCATTGGCTTTCAGGGCGAATTCATGAACCTTACCCGCGGCACGGGACTCATGAGCCACGTCTTTGATGAATACGCGCCAGTGAAGGACGGCAGCGTTGCCGAGCGGCGCAACGGCGTTCTCATCTCGCAGGAAAACGGCGATGCAGTCGCCTACGCGCTCTGGAAATTGCAGGATCGTGGCCGCATGTTCGTCAATCCCGGCGACAAGCTCTATGAAGGCATGATCATCGGTATCCACAGCCGTGACAACGATCTGGTGGTGAATCCGGTAAAGGGCAAGCAATTGACCAACGTCCGCGCCTCCGGTACCGACGAGGCCGTGCGCCTGGTGCCGCCGGTCGCGCTGACGCTGGAATCCGCCATCGAATTCATCGCGGACGACGAACTGGTGGAAATCACACCGAAGCGTATTCGCCTGCGCAAGCGCCATCTCTCCGAAATCAACCGCAAGCGCGCACTGCGCGAAGGATGAGTTCTTGCGAAGCACGCAATACAAGGCCGACAAACATGTCGGCCTTTTGTTTTTGGGGGACTGAAGCCGCGCGTTGGAATTTCCGGGACGGACGCGCTTCTGTCTTACAATGCCACGCTCTTTTCTCTGTTTGTCCTTGCCATGTCCACGCCCTTGCTGAATGTCACTGATCTTTCCCTTGCCATCAGCGGCGGAAAACTTGCGCCCGAACTGCCTGCGGTCGAAGGTCTGACGCTGACGCTCCATGCGGGCGAAACGCTGGCGCTGGTGGGCGAATCTGGCTGTGGCAAGTCGCTGACGGCGTTGGCCTTGATGCGTTTGTTGCCGCCTGCCGTGCGGGTTGCAAGTGGCGCTGTCCGTTTGCGAGGGGAAAATTTGCTGCATCTGCCGGAAGCCGCCATGCGTACACGGCGCGGGCGGGAAATGGCGATGATTTTTCAGGAACCGGCCACCAGCCTCAATCCCGTGCTCACTGTCGGGCAGCAGATTGGCGAGGCTCTGGCGCGACGCGGCATCCGGGGACGTGCGGCGCAGGAGGCCGCGGCGGAATTGCTGCGCCAGGTTGGCATTGCCGAACCGGCGCGGCGACTGGGCGAATATCCCTTTCAGCTTTCCGGTGGTATGAAGCAACGGGTGATGATTGCCGCCGCGCTTGCCGGCGCGCCGGAGATTCTGATTGCGGACGAACCGACCACGGCGCTGGATGTGACCGTGCAATCCCAGATTCTGGATTTGCTCCTGAGCCTCCAGGCGGAACGCGGCATGGCCATGCTCTTGATTACGCACGATCTGGGTGTGGTGGCGCGCATGGCGCATCGGGTGGGCGTCATGTACGCGGGGCAACTGGTAGAAACCGCGTCGCGTGACCGTTTTTTCAGTGCCCCCGGGCATCCCTACAGTCAGGCGCTTTTTGCCGCGTTGCCGGAAGCCGCGCAAGGACGGCAACGGTTGTTCGCCTTGCCAGGACAGGTGCCCGCGCTTGCCGCCATGCCAGACGCTTGCCGTTTTGCCGGGCGCTGCGCGCGGGTACAGGCGGTTTGCCGGGAACAAGCGCCGCCCTGGCTGGAAAACGATGCGCATGGCGCGGGTATCCGCTGCCATTTTCCCGGTGTTGGCGTGGAGCAGACTCATGCAGAAGAAGTAAGCGCAGCGGCGCGGTCTGCCGCCACCGACACGCCCTTGCTGCGCCTGGAAGGGCTGGTCGTGCATTTCCCGATCCGCAAGGGGCTGCTGCAAAGGGCGCGGGAGGTCGTGCGCGCGGTGGATGGGGTTTCGCTCACCCTGTCGCCGGGGAAAACGCTGGCGCTGGTGGGCGAATCCGGTTGCGGCAAGAGTACGGCAGGACGCGCCCTGCTGCGCCTCGTTCCCTGGACGTCAGGCAAGCTCTTCTGGGCAGGCAAGCAGGCGCCGCTGCACGACGCCAAACGCTGGCGGGATTTGCGGCGGCAGATGCAAATGGTTTTTCAGGATCCCTTCGCTTCCCTGAATCCGCGCCTCACGGTGGGCGAAATCCTGCTGGAAGGCATGGTGGCGCTTGGTGTGACGGCCTCCCTGCGGGAAGGGCGTCCGGCGCTGGAGAAGCTGTTGGCTCAGGTTGGCCTGGCTGCGGAAGTGATGGCGCGTTATCCACACGAATTTTCCGGCGGGCAGCGTCAGCGCATTGCCATTGCGCGAGCACTGGCGGTATCGCCGCAGGTGCTGATTTGCGACGAACCCACCTCCGCGCTGGATGTTTCCGTGCAGGCGCAAATTCTCAATCTCCTGAAGGACTTGCAGGCGGAACTGGGGCTGGCCTGTCTCTTCATCACGCATAATTTTGCCGTGGTGCGCTATCTGGCGCATGAGATTGCGGTGATGTATCTGGGGCGGGTGGTGGAGCGGGGCGAGGCCGGGAAGGTACTGGCTGCGCCCGCGCATCCCTATACGCAGGCTCTGCTTTCTGCCGTGCCGACGCTGGACGGGAAGGGCAATGTGATCATCCGCCTGAAGGGAGAACCGCCGTCTCCCATCCAGCCGCCATCAGGTTGCCATTTCCATCCGCGCTGCTCCCGTGTGCGCCCGGAATGCCGGGGACGCAGTCCGGAAGTGCGGTGTTTTTCAGATGGGCGCTGGGTTGCCTGCCACTTCGCGGGATTGGAGGAATGAGCTTTTTCTGATTTCTTTCAAGAAAGTGTTGACATTTTTTTTTGCCTCCGTATAATGCGCGGCTCTGCTGACGACGAGGGTTGTCGGGCTGGATGGTTCGGGGTTGATTCTGGATTGTTTGGTGAATGTTTTTTAAAAGGATGGACAACCGATAGGTGTGGGCGCTCTGGGC
>JAISWQ010000029.1 GCA_031271025.1 Zoogloeaceae bacterium
ACTCGCGGCGGCCGCACCTGCCATGCCGCCATCATCGCGCGCGAACTGGGAGTGCCCGCCATCGTCGGCTGTGGCGACGCCACCGAAACGCTGACCGAGGGCGAAGTCGTCACGGCCTCCTGCGCCGAGGGCGATACCGGCCATATCTATCGCGGCAAGCTGGAATACGAAGTCATTACCCAGGATATTTCCGCCATGCCGGAGATTCCCGTAAAGGTCATGATGAACGTCGGTAATCCCGAACTCGCCTTTGAATTCGCGCAATTGCCAAACGACGGCGTTGGCCTCGCGCGGGTGGAGTTCGTCATCAACAACGTGATCGGCATCCACCCCAAGGCGATCCTGGAACTGGATCGCCTGCCCGCTTCCAAGCGCGAGGAAATCGAACGGCGCGCGCGCGGCTATCTCAATCCCGTGGAATTTTTCGTGGAAAAACTGGCCGAAGGCGTTGCGACCATTGCCGCCGCGTTTTACCCCAAGCCCGTCATCGTGCGTCTTTCCGATTTCAAGTCGAATGAATACCGCAAACTCCTGGGCGGCGAACTCTATGAACCGGAAGAAGAAAACCCCATGCTGGGTTTCCGGGGCGCTTCGCGCTACATCGCGCATTCGTTCCGCGACTGCTTTGAACTGGAATGCCGCGCCATGAAGAAGGTACGCGAGGAAATGGGTCTGACCAACGTCTGGCTGATGGTTCCCTTCGTGCGCACCCTGGAAGAAGGCAGGGCGGTACAGGCGCTGCTGGCGGAGCATGGCCTGAAGCAGAGCGAAAACGACCTGAAGCTCATCATGATGTGCGAAATTCCCTCCAATGCCCTGCTGGCGGATGAATTCCTCGACATCTTCGATGGGTTCTCCATCGGTTCCAATGACCTGACGCAATTGACCCTCGGTCTCGACCGCGATTCCGGCCTTGTCGCCAACCTCTTTGACGAACGCAATCCGGCGGTGAAGAAGCTCCTGGCAATGGCGATTGAAACCGCCAACCGGCGCGGCAAGTATGTCGGCATTTGCGGTCAGGGTCCCTCCGACCACGCCGATCTTGCCGAATGGCTGATGGATCAGGGGATCCAGAGCATGTCCCTGAACCCGGATACGGTGGTGGAGACCTGGCAGAAACTGGCCGTGCACAGAAGGAACTGAAGCAAACTCATACTGATACTGCCGCGTTGTGTACACGTCTCGCTTGTGACGAAGTTTCGCTCTTGTTTTCACCATTTTCAATTGCGCTCGGTCGCTTCCAGCCCTGGCATTGGTGCGTTACATGAGCGCAGACTTCGTCACGCTATCAGCGCAAAAACCGTCTTGTTGCCCTGTTGCAAAATGTGGTTGAATGCCCGCCGCTGTGCATTTATCCAAAGGAGAACAGGATGGCGTTATGGGGGAGACCTGAAGCAGAGTTCATGGCGCTGGAGACGCAGAACGCGGTATTGAAACGGGAACTTCTGGAACAGAAAGCCGCTCTGGCGACAGCACAGAATGGCGCGCGGCAAAGCGCGGAGCGCCTCACCAGGCTGGAAGCGGAAAAACAGGAAACGAGCAGACTCATTCGTTCGTTCTCCGTGTTTTCCGTGTCGCTTGCCGCCACACAATCCTCGCTGGTCAAGCTCGCGGAAAACATGCGCGCGGAAAAAGCCAGCGCGCTTGAAGCCGAAAATCTATCGCAATCCTGTGCCCAGGCCATCGAGCACATTTCCAACAATCTTGCGGCACTGGCGCAAAAATCCAGGGCGACGGCAGCGCAGGTGGGCAAACTGGATGAGAGCGCGCAGAAAGTGGGCGGTATCCTGCAACTCATCAAGGAAATCGCGGCGCAGACCAATCTCCTTGCCCTCAACGCGGCAATTGAAGCGGCACGGGCGGGCGAGGCCGGGCGCGGCTTTGCCGTGGTGGCCGACGAAGTACGCAAACTCGCCGAACGCACCGCCAATGCCACTTCCGAAATTGCCGGGCTGGTGACGCAAATTCGCTCGGACAGCGAACTGAGCCGCGGACAGATGACGGTACTGGCCGAGGAAGCCTCTGCTTCCAGCGCGGACAGTGGACAGGCAGAAACCATCATGGGCCGCCTGCGGGAAAATTCAATCGTGATCGAAGAAACCGTTTCCGCTTCCAGCCTGCGCAGTTTCTGTGAACTCGCCAAGGTGGATCACCTGATCTACAAATTTCGTGTCTATCAGGTGTTGTTGGGCAACTCACAGGATGGCATCAGCAGCTTCGCCGCGCACACGGCCTGCCGTCTGGGCAAGTGGTATTACGAAGGGGAAGGCAAAAGGTATTTTGCGCATCTGCCGGGTTATCGGGAAATCGAAAACCCGCACATCCGGGTTCATGAACGCGCGCTGGCCGCACTCGCAGCACAGGCGGAAGGAAATGGAAGAGAAGCCATCGAGGCCGTGGAAGCGATGGAACAGGCTTCGCTTGCCGTGCTCGAAAATCTGGAACGGATGGCGAAAAGCGGTGAGGAAGACAAGCGCCTGATTTGCTCGCGTCAGGCCGAAGCGGCATAAGCGCAAGCTCCTGTTTTACCCCCGATTGGCGGCGCAAACCTGTTCACAATTTCCCGGTGATGTTGCGGCTGTAGGCGACGATGGCGCCGGGGATTTGGTTCAAGGGCAGCACCTGATCCGCCGCGCCCAAGCGTATCGCTTCCTTGGGCATGCCGAACACCACACAACTGGCTTCATCCTGGGCGACGGTTTGCGCGCCTGCGTCGTGCATTTCCTTCAACCCCCGCGCGCCGTCGTCGCCCATGCCGGTCATCAGGATGCCCAAGGCGTTCGCGCCCGCGTAAAGCGCGGCGGAGCGAAAGAGTACATCTACCGAGGGTTTGTGCCGGGTGACTTGCGGGCCATCCACGATTTCCACCATGAACCGGGAACCGCTGCGTTTCAGGAGCATGTGTTTGGCACAGGGCGAGATCAGCACCCGTCCGGGCCGCACGCGGTCGCCGTTTTGCGCTTCGCGGATTTCCATCTGGCAGATGCCATCCAGACGCTGCGCGAACATGGTCATGAACTTGTGGTCGGCAGGCATGTGCTGCACGATGACGATCCCCGTCACGCTTTCCGGCAGTTGGGTGAGTACGGCTTCCAGCGCCTGGGTTCCGCCAGTGGAAGCGCCAATGGCGATGACGTGCTCATGTGTATCGACCAGGGGCTTCAGAATGCGGGACGGCAGAATGACGTCCGCCGAATACTTGGGGCGATTGAGTTCGGGGGAAACAAAGCCCGGCGGCAGAATGCGCCTGGGTTTGCCGGAAGGATTCTGCATGGGGGGCCTGAGCGGCATGAATGAAGAGAACAGGAAAACGGATTATACAGACCGTACAGGACGCAGGCGTTACAATTCCAGACTTTCCCTTTCATCCGGAGTTTCCGCCATGCCCCAGTATCGTTCCCGCACCTCCACCCACGGTCGCAACATGGCGGGCGCGCGCGCGCTCTGGCGCGCTACCGGCATGAAGGATGACGATTTCGGCAAGCCCATCATCGCCGTGGTCAATTCCTTTACCCAGTTTGTGCCCGGTCATGTGCATCTCAAGGATCTGGGGCAATTGGTTGCAGGTGAAATCGAGGCGGTGGGCGGCGTGGCCAAGGAATTCAACACGATCGCCATCGACGACGGCATCGCAATGGGACACGGCGGGATGCTCTATTCGCTGCCGTCGCGCGATCTCATTGCCGATTCCGTGGAATACATGGCAAACGCCCATTGCGCCGATGCGCTCGTCTGTATTTCCAATTGCGACAAGATTACGCCGGGAATGCTGATGGCGGCGATGCGGCTCAACATTCCGGCCATTTTTGTTTCCGGCGGCCCCATGGAAGCCGGAAAACTCACCCTGCCCAATGCGGACAAGCCGCGCAAATACGACCTCATCGACGCGATGATCCAGGCCGCCGACATGAAGGTTTCCGATGCGGATGTGGCGGCAATCGAGCGTTCCGCCTGCCCGACCTGCGGTTCCTGTTCCGGCATGTTTACCGCCAATTCCATGAATTGTCTCACCGAGGCGCTGGGCCTGTCGCTACCGGGCAATGGCACCATCGTGGCGACGCACGCCGAGCGCAAGAACCTCTTTCTGGAAGCCGCCCGTCTCATCGTGCAACTTGCCAGGCGCTATTACGAGGAAGAGGACGCCTCCGTGCTGCCGCGCGCCATTGCCAGCAAGGCCGCGTTCGAGAACGCCATCAGTCTGGATGTGGCCATGGGCGGTTCCACCAATACCGTGTTGCATCTGCTGGCGGTGGCCAACGAGGCGGGCGTCGATTTCACGATGGCGGACATCGACCGCCTGTCGCGCAAGGTGCCCTGTCTGTGCAAGGTTGCGCCCGCCACGGAAAAATTCCATATCGAGGATGTGCATCGCGCGGGGGGCGTGATGGGGATTCTGGGCGAACTCGATCGCGCCGGGCTCATCGCGCGGGAGGTTCCCACCGTGTATGCCCGGACACTGGGCGAGGCGATCGCCACCTGGGATGTGGTGAGCGTGGCGGCCAATCCCGGCATTCTGCATCGCTATCTGGCCGCGTCTGGCGGTGTGCCTTCCCTGACGGCTTTCTCGCAGAAAAACCGCTGGCCGGAACTGGATCTGGATCGCACGGCGGGCTGTATTCGCAACAAGGAGAACGCCTATTCGCAGGACGGCGGCCTCGCGGTGCTCTATGGCAACATCGCGGAAAAAGGCTGCATCGTGAAAACGGCGGGGGTCGATGATTCCATCCTCAAATTCACGGGCAAGGCGCGTGTCTATGAAAGTCAGGAAGACGCCGTGGCGGGCATTCTGGATGAAAAAAACGGAGTACGGGCGGGAGATGTGGTGGTGATTCGCTATGAAGGTCCACAGGGCGGGCCGGGAATGCAGGAAATGCTTTATCCCACCAGTTACCTGAAATCGCGTGGCCTGGGCAAGGCGTGCGCGCTCCTGACCGACGGGCGTTTTTCCGGCGGCACTTCCGGCCTTTCCATCGGCCATGTCTCGCCGGAAGCGGCCAACGGCGGCGCAATCGCGCTGGTGGAAGAAGGCGACACCATCGAAATCGACATTCCCAACCGGCGTATCCATCTGGCGATTCCCGATGCCGAACTCGCCCGCCGCCGCGCCGCGATGACGGCAAGGGGCGATGCCGCCTGGAAACCGCTTGCGCGCGAGCGGGTGGTTTCCAGTGCGCTGCAAGCCTACGCGCTCTTTGCCGCTTCCGCGGATCGGGGCGGGGTGCGCGATCTCAGCCAGGCGAAGCGGGCGTGAGGATTGGCAGTCACAAGCGAGGCGCGCAGTGCCGTGGCAATTCAACTGGCGGTGGGTCAGGGATTCGAACCCTGGAAGAGGTCACCCCCTTGCTAGTTTTCAAGACTAGTGCCTTCAACCGCTCGGCCAACCCACCGTTTTTTTGAGGTACTGGCAATGTTGCCTGTCCAGCACAGGCACAGCACCCGCATGAGCACATCCGTTGTTTTTACAGAAATATATGCCTGTGCTTCAGGCTGCGCAGGGCGTGGATTCTAGCATGCAATCAACGCTCGAAGACCGCGATGGATTCCACGTGCGCGGTATGCGGGAACATGTTGAGGACGCCTGCCGCCGTGAAGCGGTACCCCTTCTGGTGCGCCAGAACGGCGGCGTCGCGGGCAAGCGTGGCGGGATTGCAGGAAACATAGACGATGCGGCGCGGCGCGGGGAAAGCGCCGGTTTCGTCCGCTTCCGGCAGGGATTTGATCACCTCCAGCGCCCCTTCGCGCGGCGGGTCGATCAGGATTTTTTCCTGCCCCCCCAAAGCGGCGAGAAATTCCGGCGTGCATTCAAAAAGATTGGCGACGGCAAAGCGTGTCCACCCGGCCAGGCCATTCAGACGGGCGCAGGCCAGGGCGCGTTCCACCAGCGCGGCGGAACCTTCCACCCCCACAACACTGGCGCCGCGTCTAGCAATCGGCAGGGTGAAATTGCCCAGACCGCAGAATAAATCCGCAATGCGCTCACCGGGACGCGGGTCCAGCCATTCCAGGGCGCGGCGGATCATCATCCGGTTGACCCCGTGATTGACCTGGGTGAAATCCGTAGGGCCAAAGGGCATGACCAGATCAAATTCCGGCAGGCGATAATCAAGCGCCGGTTCCGCTGCCGGATGGAAGCGGTAAACCGTGTCCGGCCCCTTGGGTTGCAGATAAAAGACGATGCCATGCTGGTCGGCAAAAGCGCGTAGTCTGGTTTCGTCTTCTGCGGTCAGCGGCTCCAGAATCCTCAGCGAGAGCGCAACGCAGGCGTCCCCGACGGCAACCTCGATCTGCGGCAGACGTTCGGCGATGGAAAGCGCGCCAACGAGTTCGCGCAAGGGGAGAAGAAGGGCGGAAACCTTGGGATGCAGCACGGCGCAGCTTTGCATGTCCGCGATATAGCTGCTGCGCTTTTCGTGGAACCCGATCAGGATGCCGCCTTTCCTGGGCACCTTGCGCACACCCAGCCGCGCCTTGCGCCGATAACCCCAGGTTTCGCCCCGGATGGGCGGCAGGATTTGTTCCGGGCGCACGTGCCCGATGTGCAGGAGGTTATCTTCCAGCACTCGCTGCTTGACCGCGACCTGCGCGGAAATTTCCAGATGCTGCATGGCGCAGCCGCCGCAGACGCCGAAATGCGGGCAAGCAGGCGCAACCCGCGCGGCGGCGGGTTGCAGTACGCGCAGCAGGTGCGCCTGTTCGTAATTGGGTTTTTTGCGGTAACTCGCGTATTCCACCGTTTCGCCGGGCAGTGCGCCCTCGATGAAAATGGCCTTGCCTTCCTGTCGCGCGATACCGCGCGCTTCCTGATCCAGCGCCTCGATGAACCCGACTGGCATCTTTTTTCTCCTCAAAGAGACGCGATTCTACTGGACTCATCTTCATTTTTGCTGCAATTGCCCTGCCCTTGACCACCGCTGGCGAACAGGCGCCTCCTGATGTGGTATAAAGTCAGACCTCTCAATTTTGTACTTTTTCTCATGCTTTCCAGAAAAATGCTTTTTGTCACGCTGGCGGTTCCCTTGCTGACGGGGGCTTGCTCATACGTACCGCGCATCGTGAACGAGTATCGCATTGACGTACAGCAGGGCAATGTTCTCACCCAGGAAATGGTGTCGCAGCTACGTCCCGGCCTGAGCCGGGATCAGGTGCGCTTCATTCTGGGGACGCCGCTCCTGACAGATGCTTTTCACGATGAACGCTGGGATTACCTCTTCCGTCTGGAAGAAGGCAAAACCGGCAAGGTGACTTCGCGGCGGCTTTCGGTCTTTTTCGACCCGGAAGGGCGGCTGACGCGGGTAGAGGGCGATGCCGCAGGCGGCAGCACCGCGGAATTGACCGCGCCGGTGGCGCGCACGCAGGTGGTGGATTTGGGTTCGCTGGATGCAGACGCGCCACCTCTGCCGCCGCCGGAGAATGAACCCGGTTTTTTCAAACGGATGCTGGAATCCCTGGGATGGTAAACAAATGAGCAGCAGGACGCGAATCGGAATCGTGGGCGCTTCGGGACGGATGGGGCGCATGTTGCTGGAAGCGACGCTGAAAGACCCGGCGGCAGAGCTGGTCGCCGCCTTTGACCAGCCCGGCAGCGCCGCGCTGGGGCGGGACGCGGGCGAACTTGCGGGTCTGCCGTCCTGTGGCGTATCGGTGGGCGCGGATGTGGAACAGGGTCTTGCCGCCTGCGATTGCCTCATTGATTTCACTCGCCCGGAAGGCACGCTGCGCCATCTGGAAGTGTGCCGCGCGACGAAGACCGCGATGGTGATTGGCACCACGGGTTTCGACGCGGCGGGCAAGGCGCGGATTGCCGCGGCGGCGCGAGAAATTGCCGTGGTCTTCGCGCCCAACATGGCGGTGGGCGTCAATCTGGTCTTCAGGCTCCTGGATATGGCGGCACGGATTCTGAACGAAGGTTATGACGTGGAAATTGTCGAGGCGCATCACCGCATGAAGGTGGATGCCCCTTCCGGTACGGCCTTGCGCATGGGGGAAGTAGTCGCGGAAGCCCTGGGGCGGACGCTGGCGGATTGCGCGCTCTATGGCCGGGAAGGACATACCGGCGCGCGCGAGGCGAACACCATCGGCTTTGCCACGGTACGCGGCGGCGACATCGTGGGCGACCATAATGTCATGTTCTGCGGTCTGGGCGAGCGGGTGGAAATCGCGCACAGGGCAGGGAGCCGTATGCCCTATGCCTTGGGCAGCCTGCGTGCCGCGCATTTCCTGAAAAACCACACATCCGGCCTGTTCGATATGCAGGATGTGCTGGGTTTGCGTGGTTAGGGACGTGTAGCGTGGCCAGGCAGATCGAAGATGATTTTGGACTTTCCCGCTTTCTCTGGCAGGCTGTGCTGGCGGAAATGCACACGCGTTATCCCGGTCAACAGAAGCCGTTATATTGGAGCAGCCTTCTGCCACGCCCGGTCAACGGCACACTGGGACACATTGGCGTGTTCGATGGCGGGGACTTTTTCCACTTCGTGACAGAAGGCTTTTCGGAAATCCTGCCGCCGAATCCCGAAGATGAACACCGGCGTTACGAGCTGGAAGTGCGGCTGGTCAAGACGCCGGAAGTGGATGAAGAGGAACTCTGTCAGATGTGTGCCTTCCTGCGTTTTCTTGCCGGTCTTGCCTTGCAGCATCGGGATCTGGCGGCTTTTCGTCCTTTTGCGCTTTATGGCTGCGGGCGTCCCATCGACAGGGCGGAGCGTTCACGTATTTCCGGGTTGGTGCTGGCGCGCAACACGATGGCATTGCCCGAACAGGATTCGCCCAAGGGCAAGGTCACGTTTCTGACGCTGGTAGGCTTGTCGGGAGATGAACTGGAGGCGATTTTTCACGAACGTGTAAAACTTTCCTTCCTGCTGGAGAAAACAGGGTTGCGCACGGATTTCGGGCGCAGCGACTGGGTGTGGACCGTGGGTGATGCTCTGACGCTGGCAATCCTTCTGGCCTATCGGGAGCCAGTGACGCTTGTGGAAATACTTTATGCCGCGCGCAGCCAGTTGCCGGATTTTCATTCCCGTGACCTGAATCGGGCGCTCTCACGTCTTGCAGCCTGCGGTTTTTTTGAATTGCAGGCGGACAAACGTCTGGTTGCCAGCGCCAGGGCGCGGCGGCTGCGTCTGAAAGATTTCGCGGCTGCGGCCTTGCCGCAACAGGTCGCGCAGTTGCAGGAAAAGCTCCAGAAGATCCGTCTGCCGCAGGCGGAATCCGCGCTCTGGTTTGACGCGCTGGAATTTCAATCTGCCGAACACACTTTGGCCGCCTTGCACAGTCATGGCGTGTTTTTCACGGCGTAGGCTTCAACCGTGCGCGGTCTCGAATGTTTTTTTCCAGTGCGCAAAAAGGGAAAAGCAGCGCCCAAGATTCGGTCGCGCCTACACATATTTATTCACGTGCCCTCCTGATCGGCTTCATCCAGCCAAGCCTGCTGGATGGCTTCCAGGATTTTTTCACCGCAATGGGCGGGGTCGTCGTTGAAGCCTGGCAGGGTCAGCACCCAGTCGCGCAAATCCACAAAATTGACCTGCTCCGGGTTCTGTTCGGGGTGGATTTCCGCAAGTTCAATGGCAATCGTGGAGATGTCGGTCCATTTCATGGATATTTGCTTTCCCTGGAATGATTGATACTGTATTTGGGAATTTCCAGTGTGAGCGGCGCGTTGCCCACCTGCGCCTGGCAGGAAAGGCGGGAGCAGGACGTCAGTCCCCAGGCTTTGTCGAGCAGGTCTTCTTCCAGTTCGTCCGCTGCCACGAGTGAGGCAAAACCTTCCCGCACGATGACATGGCAGGTCGTGCAGGCACAGGACATTTCGCAGGCGTGTTCGATTTCGATGTTGTGTTTCAGGAGGACGTCGCACAGGGATTCACCCGCTGCGGCGTCGATGACTGCGCCTTCCGGACAGAGTTCCGCGTGGGGCAGAACGATGATTTGGGGCATGGCTTTTCTTTCCTTGTCAATCCGGGAGCAACAGAAAGGGACAAATCAATGAAAGCGGCGGGTTCTCCCTGCCCTCGTCACAAGCGAGGCGTTTTGTGCCGCAGCCATCCATATGGCGGTTCATATCCCCCAACGGCGAAGTTTATTGGCCGGGAACGGGGATGATGATTACCGTGCGCCGATTTTCCTTGCGCCCGGCCAGGGTCTTGTTGCTGGCAATCGGAACGTCGCTGCCCATCCCCTTGATCTGCATCCGATCGGCAGGCATTCCGACACTGGCGAGATAATTGGCGACGATGCTGGCGCGTTTCCGGGAAAGTTCGCGGTTATAGGCCATTGTGCCGGTACTGTCGGTATGCCCTTCGATCACGATGTTGGTGATCTGGACAGAAAGGAGGGTACGGGCGATCTTGTCAAGCGACACGCGTTCCTGCTGGTTCAATTCGGCACTGGAAATATCGAAGAGCAGGCGTGATTCCAGATTGAGTTCCCAACCGCTCTCGGTTTCGGTAAACCCATTGTCTTTCAGCACAATGATCTGTTCTGCCGTCAACCCTGTCGGGGTTTGGCAGGCCGCGAGAAGGCAAATGGCGAAAAAGGAAAGGAAGAAACGGAACGAACGTGATTTCATGGTGTCAATCTCTTGGGTTTGCGGGGGGCGAAATCGGCAAGAGTATAGCAGCATCCGCCATTTTGCTTGGAGATATACATGGCCTGATCCGCCGCCAGGATCAGCGCCTTGCTGTCCTTGTCCTTTCCCAAATCCGGATAGAGCGCAATGCCGATGCTGAGTTTGAGCTGGAAGCACAGCTCCCTGCCGTTGTGAACGATGTGGATGTCGGGGGAAGCCAGGATTTTTTCCGCGACACGGATGGCGGTTGTGGGTGAATCCAGGGACTGGAGCAGAATGGCAAATTCATCCCCGCCCAATCGTGCCACCAGGTCGGAACGGCGCACGGCGTGCTGGAGACATTGCGCGCTTTTGACGAGGAATATATCCCCAACTGAATGACCATACTCGTCGTTGATGCGCTTGAAACGGTCGGAATCCAGATAGAGTACGGCCAGTCTGCTTTCCTGTTGGTTGGCGTGCATGATCGCCAATTCCAGGCAACGGTTGAAGTAGGAACGGTTGCCCAGATTGGTCAGTTCATCGTGGTTGGCCAGGTAGGTGAGGGAGGCGTTGACTTCCTTCAGGTTCATCTGCTGGATCGTCAATTCCATCGTTTTTGCATCCAGTTCCGCAAGCAGTTCGCGGAATTGCTCGTCGATTTGCTGAAACTCGGCAATCTCGAAGGCTTTTCTCTCCTGTGGGGAGGAGGCTTTGAACAGAAGCGTATTTTTGGCAAGATTATCCAGTTGCCGGGTAATGCTGCGCTCTGTTTTGCGGGCAAGAAAGAAGCTGGTCGCTCCGATAACGAGCAGGCTCAGGGCAATGACCATCAGGGTTTTCTGGAAGAAAATCGAAAAAATTTCACCGTTGCCGCGAATGGAGACATAACCCAGGACATGCTGGTTGCTTTTGACAATGACGACGGTAGGGGAGGGAAAAACCAGATGATCCAGCAGCTGGTTGAGGTTTCTGCTCTGGTGCTTGACTTCAAAGTCCGCGATGAGATTGGATGCCGAATCTTTCACCTGCGCCATTTCCAGCCCTTCGCGTTCCACAATCTGCTCCAGGATTTCCTGGGTACTGGCGCGGTCGTGAAACATCAACGCCGCTTCGACAGAGTAAGCGATAGTGCGCGCCACCAGATTCAGGTTGGTCGTGACCTGCGCGCGCAAGCTGAAAAACATGAGGGTGCTCAGGAGCAGACCGGCAACAACCATGCTGATCAGCGCGCTGTTCAGATTGGCCTGCCGCAGCGCGGAAAAGAGGGTGATGGTTTTGCTGCGTGCCGTCATGATCCGTCTTTCAGGCGACGGGTGAGACGCAACACCTGCGGGTTGATTCTCAGCTTGCTGTGGCTGATCGCGTCCAGATTGACCGCAAAGGGAACTGTGTCAGGATCGGTCGTGTTGGGGTTGAGGCAAAACATGCCGCCCTGTGAGCAGAATCCGGGATATTCCCCGATGCTCAGGATGGTGCTGTTGGCGATGGCGAGCACGGTCTGCGTGGCGACCGCTTCATCGACGATTCCGACATAGACCATATCGCAGCGGGAGGCGATTGCTTCCGGTGTTGTGCTTTGAAACGTGGGTGTCACGTCCAGCATGTTTTGCAGCGTAACGACGGGAATGTTGCGGAGTCTGTCAAAATAGGCCGATTCTCCCACGAGGCAAAAACGCAGGGGATTCCTGCTGTTTGGCCAGCGGGTATAGTTTACGATTCCAATGACGACGGAAAGCACGGAAGTGGTGGGAGCCGTTTGTGCCCTGATCGGTGTAAACGGCACAAACAAAGCCCCCCCCAGCACCAGGGGAAAAAGCGCAGACAGAACGAAGCGGAGCGGCAATGACATTGTGTTCATCATGGGATGCGCCGGAAAGGGAGCCTGCATGAGCGGAATGCAGGCGCAAATTTCACACAATCATAAACTGCTTTGTGCAAATGTGGAATGAAATGAATTTATACGATTGCTCCACTTTTGCTTGCACCCGATTCACACCTCGCCTTGCGGGTTCAATTTTCCCTGGCTGGCGTGGAGTTTGTTGAGCGCATTGATATACGCCTTGGCGGAAGCGATCACGATGTCGGTGTCCGCGCCCTGACCGTTTACGACACGTCCGTTTTTGGCGAGACGCACGGTGACTTCGCCCTGCGCGTCGGTGCCGGTGGTGATGGCGTTGACCGAATAGAGCAGGAGTTCCACGCCGCTGTGCGCAACCTGTTCGACGGCCTTGAAGGTGGCGTCCACAGGGCCGGAACCTTCCGCTTCCGCCTGTTGTTCCCTGCCGCCGACCGAAAGCGCGATCCTGGCCTGCGGGATTTCTCCGGTCTCCGAGGTGACGCGCGAATAATTGAGGCGAAAGTATTCCTGTTCCGGGAGTGTGGCCTCGTCGGAAACGAGGGCTTGCAGGTCTTCGTCGAAAATTTCGTGTTTCTTGTCGGCCAGTTCCTTGAAGCGGGTAAAGACGGCATTGAGCTGATCCTCGCCGGTCAGTTCGATACCCAGTTCCGTGAGACGGTTTCTGAAAGCCGTGCGCCCGGAGTGTTTGCCCAGCACAAGCTTGTTCTTCGTCCAGCCGACGTCTTCAGCGCGCATGATTTCGTAGGTTTCGCGGTGTTTCAGGACGCCATCCTGATGGATGCCCGCTTCGTGCGCGAAGGCGTTGGCGCCGACAATGGCCTTGTTGGGTTGCACTGGATAGCCGGTAATCTGCGCGACGAGTTTGGAAGCCGGAACGATTTGTGTCGCGTCGATGCAGGTTTCCACGGGGAAAATGTCGGCGCGGGTTTTGACCGCCATCACGATCTCTTCCAGCGCGGCGTTACCCGCCCGTTCTCCCAGACCATTGATGGTGCATTCCACCTGCCGCGCTCCCGCCAGCACGGCAGAAAGCGAGTTGGCCACGGCCAGACCCAGATCGTTGTGACAATGCACCGACCAGACGCCCCGATCGGCGTTGGGCACGCGGTTGAGCAGTTGACCCATGGTATGGGCGAACGGGGTGGGCAGGGTATAGCCGACGGTATCCGGCACGTTGAGGGTGGTTGCGCCCGCGCGGATCACCGCCTCGAAAATACGGCAGAGAAAATCCAGTTCGGAGCGTCCGGCGTCCTCGGCGGAAAATTCCACGTCGTCGGTATACCGCCGCGCCCAGCCGATCGCCTTTACGGCGCGTTCCACCACTTCGTCCGGGGTCATGCCCAGCTTTTTTTCCATGTGGATGGGGCTGGTGGCAATAAACGTGTGGATGCGTTTGCGCGCGGCGGGACGGATGGCTTCGCCGGCATGTTCAATATCGGTCTCGCTGGCGCGGGCAAGCGAACAGACCGTGGATTCCTTCAGGATACCGGCAATGGCGTGGATAGCCTTGAAATCGCCGGGAGAGGCGGCGGCAAATCCGGCTTCGATGACATCCACCCGCATTTTTTCCAGTTGCCGGGCAACGCGGATTTTTTCTTCCTGCGTCATGGACGCGCCGGGACTTTGCTCGCCGTCGCGCAGGGTCGTATCGAAAATGACCAGTTTTTCTTTGCTCATGCAAAAACTCCAGGGGGCACGTTCAGGGGGACGTTTTTCTGCGTCGCAGCCAGTGCGCGAGGGAAACCCCATAGCCCGACAGCGCGTAAATGCAGAAGAGCGCGAAAGGAATGGCGGGGAAGGAAAATACCAGCACGATCATCAACGCCAGGATGGCGATCATGAGAAAAGGCACGCGCCGTTTGAGATTGACCCCCTTGAAACTGGTATAGAGGCAATTCGTCACCATGCTGACCCCCGCGAAAAGGGTGATGGCGGCGGCGATCCAGCGCACACGCTGGCCTTCGATGTTGAAATCCATCATCACCCAGACGAAACCGGCCACCAGCGCGGCGGCAGCGGGGGAGGCCAGACCCTGAAAATAACGTTTGTCGATGACGCTGATGTTGGTGTTGAAACGCGCAAGCCGCAGCGCCGCGCCCGCGCAGTAGATGAAGGCGGCGGCCCAGCCGAAGCGCCCCATGTCGGTCAGCGCCCATTCGTAGATGACCAGCGCCGGGGCAACGCCGAAAGAAACCATTTCGGCCAGTGAATCGTATTCCGCGCCGAAATCGGATTGGGCGTGAACCAGCCGCGCGACCCGTCCGTCGAGACCATCCAGAATCATGGCGGCGAAAATGGCAATGGCCGCATTGTGAAAATTGCCCTGCATCGCCTGCACGATGGCGAAAAAGCCGCCGAACAACGCGCCGGTGGTAAAGAGGCTGGGCAGGATGTAAATGCCCCGGCGGCGGCGATGTACCGGGGCGTAGAGCGGCGTGGCCGGCGGGCGCGTGTCGTTGCGATTTTCGGAGTCGTGGGAGAGGGACATCAAGGCAATTCCGCAATCAGGGAACTGGAAGCATACACTTTTTCACCAATGGCAACCGCAACACGGGTTTGCAACGGCAGATAAAGATCAACCCGGGAACCAAAGCGGATAAAGCCGTAGCGTTCGCCGCGCGCGTATCTTGTGCCCTGTTCCGCGTAATTGAGGATGCGGCGCGCAACCAGTCCCGCCACCTGCACACAGGTGACATCCACCGTCCCCGCCACGCGAAAATGCAGGGCGCAGCGTTCATTTTCGCTGGAAGCCTTGTCAAGCGCGGCATTGACGAAAGCGCCGGGGTGATACCATTTTTGCAGCACTTCCCCATCGACCGGCGCGCGGTTGGAATGCACGTTGAAGACGTTCATGAAGACGCTGACCTTGAGCGCGCGACGTTGCAGCCAGGGGTCTTCGCATTCTTCCACCGCAACGATGCGCCCATCCGCCGGAGCGACCACGCTCTTTCCCCCGGAACCCGCGATGAGACGCGGCGGATCGCGGAAAAACTGCACGACAAAAAAGAAAGCCAGCCAGAAGGGCGCGGCGACCCAGCCGCCGAAAGAAACCTGCACGCCCGCGGCAAGCACGGCGGCAATCAGGATATGTGACCAGCCTTCGCGGGCGATGAGAGGATGAGGATAGGAAGGGATAGGGTTCATTTCCGGGAAGCGGGAAGAGAGGTGGGGATGCGGTCAGTTCTGGTCTTTGTCAGCCTTGTCAAGCGCGTGACCAAAGTGGTTGAACAGGAGATAAGGGACAAGCGAAAGCAAAAGCCAGAGCCATTGCCGACTGTAGGCGCTCCACAGCCAGCAGCCCCATGCCCAGAGAATACAGAGTATTTTTGTAATCCGAAACATTGCGGTCTTTGTCTGGTCAATTGAAAGTGGCGGAAACAAGAGCGAAACTCCGTCACAAGCAAGGAGCGAAGCGCCGCGCCAATTTTTCCACCTCGTCACAAGCGAGGAGCGCAGCGACGCGGCAATCCATACGGCGGTTCCGTTTCCCGAACCGCTGGAGCAACCCCAAGGCCGCCTGGATTGCCGCGGCCTTCGGCCTCGCAATGACGAGGTGGGGGGTATCCGCCACTTTCAAGTGCCCTGTCTCTGCTGGGGGTTTCGGTTACGAGAATGAGAAACGAAACAGGGGCACCCCTTGGCATGAAAAAATGAAAAATGCGCGTGAAAAATATAAGTGACGGGGGGTTGCCAGTTTTTCCACGCGCCGTGGGATTCAAACCTCAATTCTTGCTTTGGTCCACGAGTTTGTTTTTCTTGATCCAGGGCATCATGTCACGCAGTTGGCCACCGATTTTTTCCACTGGATGTTCGGCGATGAGGCGGCGACGCGCGGTCATGGCGGGATAGCCGGTACGGCCTTCCAGGATGAAATCCCGCGCGTAGTCGCCGTTCTGGATGCGTTTCAGCGCCTCGCGCATGGCTTCGCGCGAGCTGGCGTTCACCACCTTGGGGCCGGTAACGTATTCGCCGTATTCCGCGTTGTTGGAGATGGAGTAGTTCATGTTGGCAATACCGCCTTCGTAGATCAGGTCCACGATCAGCTTCACTTCGTGCAGGCACTCGAAGTATGCCATTTCCGGCGCGTAGCCGGCCTCGACCAGCGTCTCGAAACCGGTCTTGATGAGTTCGACCACGCCGCCGCAGAGCACGGCCTGTTCGCCGAAGAGATCGGTTTCCGTTTCTTCGCGGAAGGTGGTTTCGATCACGCCGCCCTTGGTGCCGCCGTTGGCGGCGGCATAGGAGAGGGCGATGTCGCGCGCCTTGCCGGATTGGTCCTGATGCACGGCGATGAGCGAAGGCACGCCGCCGCCCTTCAGGTATTCGGAACGCACGGTGTGACCAGGCCCCTTGGGCGCAATCATGATGACGTCGATGTCGTCCTTCGGCACGACTTGGTTGTAATGGATGTTGAAGCCGTGCGCAAAGGCGAGCGCCGCGCCCTTTTTCAGATTGGGTTCGACGTCGCGTTTGTAGACATCCGGGATATTCTCGTCGGGCAAAAGCAGCATGACGACATCTGCCTTTTTCACCGCCTCGGCGATTTCCGCGACGGCAAGGCCAGCGGCCTCGGCCTTTTTCCAGGAAGCCCCGCTTCTGCGCAGGCCAACGGTCACGTTTACGCCGGAATCCCTGAGGTTTTGCGCGTGCGCATGGCCTTGCGAGCCGTAACCCACGATGGTGACCTGCTTGCCCTTGATGAGGGAGAGGTCGGCGTCCTTGTCGTAATACACTTTCATGGAATCAATCCTTTGGGTGGTTCAGATTTTGAGAATGCGGTCGCCGCGGCCAATGCCGGACACGCCGGTACGCACGGTTTCCAGGATAAGCCCGGCATCCAGGGCGTTGATGAAGGCATCCAGCTTGGCGCTGATGCCTGTCAATTCGATGACGAAAACGGATTCGGTGACATCGAGAATGCGCCCCCGGAAGATTTCCGTCATGCGCTTCATTTCTTCCCGATCCTTGCCGGTGGCGCGCACCTTGATGAGCATCAGCTCGCGCTCCACATGCGCGGATTCGGAAAGATCGACGACCTTCACCACATCGACGAGTTTGTTCAGTTGTTTGGTGATCTGCTCCAGCACCTCGTCCGAGCCGTGCGTGACGATGGTCATGCGGGAGAGCGAGGCGTCCTCGGTGGGAGCAACCGTGAGGGATTCGATGTTGTAGCCGCGCGAGGAAAACAGCCCGGCCACGCGGGAAAGCGCCCCGGATTCGTTTTCCAGCAGAATGGAAATGATGTGTCGCATGGTGTTTTTGTCTCTCTTACAGGTCTTCGGCCAGGATCATCTCGGTCAGCCCCTTGCCCGTTGCCACCATGGGGAAGACGTTGGCGGTGGGATCGATGATGAAATCCATGAATACGAAACGATCCTTATAATCGCCAAAGGCTTTTTCCAGCGCGGGCTGCACGTCTTCCGGGCGCTCGATTTTCATGCCGACATGACCATAGGCTTCCGCGAGCTTGACGAAATCCGGCAGCGAGGTCACATAGGATTGTGAATAGCGCCTGGAATAGAACATTTCCTGCCATTGCCGCACCATGCCCAACATGCCATTGTTGAGGTTGATGACCTTGATTGGCAATTCAAACTGCTTGCAGGTGGAAAGTTCCTGGATGTTCATCTGGATGGAGCCTTCGCCGGTCACGCAGGCGACGGTTGCGCCAGGATTGGCAAAGGATGCGCCCATGGCGTAGGGCAGACCCACGCCCATGGTGCCCAGTCCGCCGGAATTGATCCAGTGCCGGGGCTTGTCGAATTTGTAATGCTGGGCGGCAAACATCTGGTGTTGTCCAACGTCGGAAGTGATGATGGCCGCGCCCTTCGTCACCGCGTAGAGTTTTTCCAGCACGAACTGCGGCATGATGCGCGCGCTTTTCTTGTAGGCAAGGCCGTTTTTCTGACGCCAGCCTTCGATTTGCGCCCACCAGCCGGAGAGGTTGGGCGCGGTGAAGTTCGCGCCGGTGAGTTTCAGCAGTTCTTCCAGCACATCCGGGATGTTGCCGACAATGGGCACATCCACCTTGACCCGCTTGGAAATGGAGGAGGGGTCGATGTCGATGTGAATGATCTTGCGGTTTTCTTCCGCGAAGTGTTCGGTATTGCCGATCACCCGGTCATCGAAACGCGCGCCGATGGCGAGGATGACGTCGGAGTGGTGCATCGCCATGTTGGCCTCGAAGGTGCCGTGCATGCCCAACATGCCGAGAAACTGGTTATCCGTGCCGGGAAAGCCGCCCAGCCCCATGAGGGTGCTGGTCACGGGACAGCCCAGACGATGCGCCAGTTGTGTCAGGCGTTCCGCCGCGTCGGAAAGGATGACGCCGCCGCCCAGATAGAGAACGGGACGCTTCGCTTCCGCCAGCGCCTGCACGGCTTTCTTGATCTGCCCCAGATGCCCTTTCAGCACTGGATTGTAGGAGCGCATCTGCACGGTGGCCGGGTAATGGAACTCACAGCGTTCGGCGGTGATGTCCTTGGGCAAATCCACCACGACAGGGCCGGGACGGCCGGTGGTGGCGATATGGAAGGCTTTTTTGAGCGTGGGCGCGAGTTCCTGCACCTCTTTCACCAGAAAGTTGTGTTTTACACAAGGGCGGGTGATGCCCACGGCGTCGCATTCCTGAAAGGCATCCTGCCCGATGTAGCTGGTGCCCACCTGACCCGTGAGCACGACCAGCGGCACGGAATCGGCGTGGGCGGTGGCGATGCCGGTAATGGCGTTGGTCACGCCCGGCCCGGACGTCACGAGCGCCACCCCGATCTTCCTGGAGGAGCGGGAATAGGCGTCGGCCGCGTGTACGGCGGCCTGTTCGTGGCGAACGAGAATGTGCCGGATATGATCCTGTTTGAACAGCTCGTCATAGATGTGCAGGACAGACCCGCCGGGGTAGCCGAAAACGTAGTCCACGTGTTCGGCCTGCAAGCATTTGATGATGATTTCCGCGCCCGTCAATTTCATGGCTGTGCCCATCTGGCTGTTGACTTGAAAACCTGTGATGGTAATCCAGAGGCTGGATTTGCTCAAGTCTGGCGTTGCTCAAGTCGGGGCATTGAAAGTGGAGACGCAATTGAAAGCGGCGGATAACCCCCTCCCTTTGCCACAGGCGAGACGTGCAGCGATGCGGTAAACCCGTTCGTCATAGCGAGGAAAAGGGGGGGAAACGGTGTTTTTGCCTGCAAGTCTACCCGGATGTGTACCCGTGAAATGATCGGGCATGAAGCCAAAAAATCAGGCGGGAGAAGGGATTCGGGGCGATTTGTGTACCCGGATGTGTACCCGCATTCTCACGCGGATGGCCCTTGCGCCGGGAAGGGTGTCCTCTGAAAAAAGCAG
>JAISWQ010000038.1 GCA_031271025.1 Zoogloeaceae bacterium
ATGTCAGGCGACGCCCAGAACAACGCCGTCCACATCTCCGGCGGCACGGTGAACAGAAACATCTACGGCGGATTCAGCCTGGTCAGCGGCAGCGAAACCGGCTCCGCCACCGGCAACACCGTCACCCTCTCCGGCACTCCCGTATTGGGCGCTGCCACCGCCCTCTACGGCGGCTTCGTCGGGACTAATTCTGGCGCCACCCCAGCCCCCAGCACGGACGCCTTCACCGGCAACACCCTGAACCTCAAGACCAGCGGCCTTTCCGTCGCCGGCACGGGAACTCTCGGGCAACCTCACCGGCACGGGAACCAGCCTCACCAAGACCAGTAGCGGAACGCTCACCCTTTCCGGAACAAACACCTACACCGGCGCAACCACGGTGAGCACGGGCATCCTGAACCTGACCGGCAGTCTGAAAAGCGACGTGACCGTGCAGGGCGGCGCGACGCTCGCGCTCTCCGGCATGGTGGACGACGGCAAGAACGTGAGCATCGCAAGCGGCGGCTTCCTGAACGCTTATTCGGGCGGCCACATCACGGGCGATCTCACCGCCACGGACGCCACGCTCAATTTCTATCTGCCCTATAACATCGACGACGGCGACCCCCTGCTCACGGTGGGGGACGACGCCACCATCAACAACAGCACCATCAAACTGCTGCTGGACGGCAGCTTCAATCTCTCGCAGCTGACGCCATCGGAATCCATCAAACTCATCGACGCCAACAACCTCTCCGTTTCCGGCAATACCCACGTCACGGTGGTTTCGGGCGTCTCCTTCAACTACAACTTCAGCATCTTGGCGGATACCCCCAACGGCGACCTGCTCGCGCAACTGACCAGCGCTACTTCGACGACACCGCCGCCTCCGCCTCCGCCCAGAACCGACCCGGTCACGCTCACCTGGAGCAATGGCGCGGGCAACGGGCTTTGGGACATCGACAGCGCGGCAAACTGGAGCGGCACGACCAGCGGCGGCGACGCGGTAAGCCAGTACATCGACGGCGACCACGCGGTTTTCAGCGATTCCGGCGCGGGCGCGGTCAATGTCGCGGCGGGCGGCGTCGCGCCGGAATCCGTGACCTTCGACAACACAAGCGGTCACGATTACACCCTCAGCGGCGGCCTCGTCACGGGCAGCACGCTGGAAAAGACCGGGGACGGCCTGCTCACCCTCACCAACGCCCACACCTACAGCGGCGGCGTGACGGTGAGCGACGGCACCCTTGCCATCGGCAACGGCGGCACGGAGGGCAGCGTGACGGGCAATATCGCCAACAACGCCAAGGTGAGTTTCAACCGTTCCGACAATCTCGCCTACAACGGCCAGATCAGCGGCACGGGGACTTTGGAAAAAACCGGCGCGGGCACGCTCACGCTCTCCGGCAGCAACACCTATAGCGGCAATACCCTTGTCCAAGCCGGGACGCTGAATCTCACGGGAAGTCTCGCCAACAGCGCGGTACAGGTCAATGACGGCGCGGCGCTCGCCCTCTCCGGCCTCGTTGGACCATCCGTAAGTCTCGCCAGCGGCGCAACCCTGAACACTTACACCGGCGGCGCCATCGGCGGCGATTTTTACGCACAGGGGGCGAATCTCAGTTTCTACCTGCCCGAAACCTTCGCTGCGGGCGACACCCTGCTCGATGTCGGCGGCAACGCCAGCATTGGCGGAAGCACGGTCAGAGTCGGCATTCTGGGGAGCAATTCCCCCCTGAAGGCGGGCGACAGCGTAACCCTGCTCAACGCGGCCAGCCTCACCGGAATACCGGCGAACAGCATCGCCAACGGTATTGGCCTGCAAGGGGCGAGCCTGATCTATGACTTCACGCTCACCACCGACGCCACCCGCCTGCGGGCGACCGTCAGTGGCGGGAACGGAGACGGGAACAACAGTGGAGGCGGAGACAATGGCGGCCAACTCGCTTCGCAGACCAAATCGCTCTCCGAGGGTTTTCTGGCGGGGACGGCCTTCCTGAATCAGGGTGCGGATTTCGTCGCGGATCGCGGCATTGCCGCCGCGCTCGAAGTCGCCCCGGACGCCGCCCGGACAGGACTGAACAGCTTTGCCGCCATCGGCGGCGGCAACCTGCGCCATGAAACCGGATCGCATGTCGACGTCGATGGCTACACCCTCGTCGCCGGTCTTGCCGTCGCCCGCGCTTTCGCCGCTGGAGAACTCACCCTGGGCGCGTTCATCGAACATGGCGAAGGCGACTACGACACCTACAACAGCTTTGCCAACACCACAAGCGCGCGTGGAAAAGGCAACGCCGACCATACCGGCGCGGGTCTCATCGGCCACCTGAAGTTCAACCCGACGGACAAGGGCCACCTCTACGCCGAGGCTTCCCTGCGCGCGGGCAGGGTGGAACTCGACTTCAGAACGCGCTACCAGGTGGAAGGCTTCGATGTCCGTCCCGCCTACGACAGCCGCTCCGGCTACGCCAGCGCCCACGCTGGATTGGGCTACGTCCTGAACCTGAACGAACGTTCCACCATAAAACTCTACGGACAGGTTCTGTGGAGCCGTCAGGGGGCGGATACGGTGCGCCTTTCCAGCGGAGAACCCGTGAAATTCCAGGCAGTCGATTCGCAACGCACCCGCCTGGGCGCAAGATGGAACCAGCGCGTGAGCGAAAACGGAAACCTCTACCTGGGCGCGGCCTGGGAACACGAATACGACGGCAAGGCCAAGGCCAGCCTCCACGGCTACCGGCTCGATACGCCGAAACTCAAGGGCGACACGGAAATGCTGGAAGCGGGTTTTACGTTGAATCCCACGGCGGAAAAAGCGCTGACGCTGGAGTTGGGCATACAGGGTTATACCGGCAGACGCGAGGGGATGACGGGGAGTTTCAGGGTGAATTACCGGTTCTGAGCGAAAGTCCCGGGCTTGCCTGGCGGGTTTGAAGAAGGATTCGATCTGCCAGCGAAAGCAATACCACAGCGCAATTTGGGCATCGCTCACCGCATCCGGCAGCGCACTGAGCAACCGTAGGGGGCGATGGTAATCGCCCCGCCAGATGCGGGCGGATTGCCATCCGCCCCTGCGACATCCCGTCCCGCCACCATGCTGTCTTCATGCGCTTCGCCATGCTCGAAACCCTTGAGCACTATTCCCCTGAACAGCTCAAAACCTTTGTGATTTGATCGTCATGCACTGAAGCATTGCAAGATAAATCATGCAAGTCCCAGCGTCATCTGGCGGGGGTCGTCGCGCTCTTCGTCCTCGTTGTTGCTGGCGGATTTTCCGCCCGCCTTGCGTTTGGCTTCGATGTGATCCAGGTATTCCGGTGTGATGTCTCCGGTCACATAGTGACCATCAAAGCAGGAGGTATCAAAGCGGCTGAGTTTGGGATTGAGGCAGGAAATAGAGGCCAGAAGCGCGTCGAGATCCTGATAGACGAGCGCGTCCGCGTCGATTTCGCGGGCGATTTCGTTGCCGGTTTTGCCGGTGGCGATGAGTTCGGCGCGGGTTGGCATGTCGATGCCATAAACGTTGGGGAAGCGCACCGGGGGGGAAGCGGAGGCGAAATAGACCTTCAGCGCCCCCGCTGCGCGCGCCATTTCCACAATTTCCTTGCTGGTTGTGCCGCGCACGATGGAATCATCCACCAGCAAAACACGTTTTCCGGAAAATTCCTGCTCTATGGTGTTGAGCTTCTGGCGCACGGATTTCTTTCGCATGGCCTGTCCCGGCATGATGAAGGTGCGCCCGACATAGCGGTTTTTCACGAAACCTTCACGGTAGGGCAATCCCAGTTTCTGCGCCAGTTGCATGGCGGATGGGCGGCTGGAATCGGGAATGGGAATCACGACGTCGATTTCTTCCGGGGGGATGAACTGGCGCACCTTGTCGGCCAGATATTCGCCCATCAAGAGCCGGGTTTCATAGACGGAAACGCCGTCCAGCATGGAATCGGGACGGGCGAGGTAGACATATTCAAAGATGCAGGGCGCGTATTGGGGGGCGTCGGCGCACTGGCAGGCGTGGAAATTGTGTGCCAGGTCTATGAATACCGCTTCACCGGGCGCAATATCGCGCAGGGTCTCGAAGCCCAGGGAATCCAGCGCTACGGATTCGGAAGCAACCAGATATTCCGTGCCTTCCGGCGCTTCATGCTGGCCGACCACCAGCGGACGGATGCCGCAAGGATCGCGGAAGGCAAGCAGACCATATCCGGCAATCATCGCCACCACGGCATAAGCGCCCTTGATGCGCCTGTGTACGCCGGAAACAGCGGTAAAGATAGCGTCAATATCCAGCCTGTGTCCTTCCGCGGCAGCTTGCAGCTCGTGCGCGAGCACATTGAGGAGCACTTCTGAATCGGAATTGGTATTGACGTGGCGCAGGTCCTGCTCGAACATCGCGCGTTTCAGTTCCACCGCATTGGTGAGGTTGCCGTTGTGGGCAAGCGTGATACCAAAGGGGGAATTGACGTAAAAGGGCTGCGCCTCGGCAAAATTCCAGGCCGAACCAGCGGTGGGATAGCGGCAGTGCGCAATGCCCCAGTTGCCAAGCAGGGTACGCATGTTGCGCGTGCGGAACACGTCCCGCACAAGGCCGGGGCCCTTGTGCAAATAAAAGGTGTTGTCATCTGCCGTGACAATGCCCGCCGCGTCCTGGCCACGGTGCTGGAGCACCATCAGACCGTCGTAGAGCAATTGGTTGACCGGTGTAGTGGCGACGACGCCCAGGATTCCGCACATGATGTTTTCCTGTTTTTCGTGGTTGGGGTTATCTGAAATGGATACGTTGGGCGATGTCGGCGGGCAGCCAGTGTTTCAGCGCCAGTACGGCAATTTCGCAGGGAGGGGAAAAATGCGCCTTTGCCCACCAATCCTGTTTGGGGGCTTCCGTCATGCCGCCCAGCGCGACCAGGATGAGCACGATGCCCAGACCACGCGCAAGACCAAAGAGGAGTCCCAGAATGCGATCCGAAACGGTAAGCCCCAGCGCCCGCACCATGCTGCTGATGGCCAGCCGCCCCAGCGCCATCAGGACGAGAACGCCGACAAAAACCGCGACATAGCCTGCCAGCAGACGCAGGGTGGCGTCGCCAATGCCGGTGAAGGTCGCGCCGACTTCCGCACCAAGGACGCGGGCCGCGAAAAAGGCGAGAATCCAGGCGGCGAGCGCGATGAGTTCGCCCACCACGCCGCGCCACAGACCCAAAAGCAGAGAGGCGCAGACAATGGCAAGAAAAGCGTAGTCAAAGAGGGTCATGCGCCGGAAGAACAGGGAAGAAAAGGCGCGGCAAGATGAACTGGCGTCATTGCGCCGCGATTTCGCCGGAGACGCCGAGGATGCTCTGCATTTTCGCCAGCGCCTTTTCCGCGGCCGCGCGGTTGGGAAAGGGGCCGGCGCGGACACGGGTTTTTTCGCCGTAAGGTTCGGTGTAGAACCGGATGCCCAGCTCGCCCAGCTTTTTCTTGAGGTTTTCCACGCTGGCAGGCTGGGCGTAAGCGCCAATCCTGATGATGTGCTGCGCGTTGCTGTTGGCGTTTTCTGTTGTCCTGGGCGCGGAGGAATCCGGGAAATTGCCCGCGAGAATGGCGGCGGCGCGGCGCGCTTCTTCCGCTTGTCGCGTTTTTGCGGCCGCGTTGCCGCGTTCATCCGCCGCCTGACCAGCGAGGATGGCCGCGGCACGCTGGGCTTCCGTGCCGGGTTTGGCTTCCGCGGGCTGGCTGATTGGCGGCCTGACCCCGGCGGGGGCTGTTTGCGGAACGGGTTGCGGTGTGGGCAGGTTGCCGCTGGCTGGCGTGGTATCCAATATACGCGCGACGGTGGGCGCGGGCGCTGGCGCTGGCGGAATTTCGCTTGCGGCTTCCGGCGGCACGGGCGGCAACGGCGCCAGATCAGGCGGGGCGGTATTGCCATTCTGGTCGGGAATAAGGTAGCTTACCGTTTGCGGCGGCGGCGGCGGGGTTCGATCCATCACGACGGGAAGCACCAGCGTGGCAACGGCAAAGAACACGATAGCGCCCACCAGACGGCGACGCGCTTTTTTCCTGACTTGCAACTGGACGTCGTCTACGTCGTTCATGCTTCAATCATCC
>JAISWQ010000186.1 GCA_031271025.1 Zoogloeaceae bacterium
CGGGTTTCAGCAAACTTGTATAATCAGCGCACTCTTTTTTCCGCAGTCCCCATGAATTTCCGTCTTTTTCCGCGCGTTCATAATCGCGCCCCGCACGCATTCGCCATCGCCTTGCTGGCGGTGGTGTTCGCGCTCCCCGGCCTTGCCCCCGCCCCGGCCAGGGCGCAGCTCTCCATTGAAATCACCGGCGCTTCCGAACAGCGCGTTCCTGTTGCCATTGCCGATTTTGGCGGCGAGACCACGCTGGCGCGCGCCCTCACCAGCGTCGTGAAAAACGATCTGGAAATGAGCGGCCTTTTCCGTCTGGTGGAACCCGGCGGAACGGTATTCACCGAAAACACCGCCGTGGATTACGGCGACTGGAAAAACCGGGGCGCGGACGCGCTGGTGGCAGGCAGTCTGGGCAGGACGGCGGATGGACGGCTGGAAGCGCGTTTCCGTCTTCATGACATCAACCGCCAAATCGCCCTGGGTGGAGCCGCCTACGTGACCGCCGCGCCGCAACTGCGCGTCGCCGGGCACCGCATTGCCGATTACATCTACGAAAAACTGACCGGTGAAAAGGGCATTTTTTCTACCCGCATCGCCTTCGTATTGAAATCCGCTGGCCGTTACCGTCTGCAAATCGCCGACGCGGACGGGCAAAACGTGCAAACCGCGCTGGTTTCCAATGAACCCCTCATGTCGCCGGCCTGGTCGCCGGAGGGCAGCCGTCTCGCCTACGTTTCCTTCGAGAACAAAAAACCCATCGTCTTCGTGCATTCGCTTGCCACCGGCGGACGCCAGGTGGTCGCCAATTTCAAGGGCTCCAATTCCGCGCCGGCCTGGTCGCCAGATGGCCAGCGGCTCGCGGTGGTACTCTCCCGCGACGGACACTCCCAGATCTACACCATCAGCGCCAACGGCAGCGCGCCCCAACGCCTCACCTCCTCCGCCGGAATCGATACCGAACCGCACTATTCCGCCGACGGCGCTTACATTTACTTCACCTCGGATCGCGGCGGCAGCCCGCAAATCTATCGTGTCGGCGCCAACGGCGGCGCGGTGGAACGCATCACCTTCGAAGGCGGCCAGAACATGACCCCGCGTCCCTCGCCAGACGGCAAGAGCCTGGCCTTCATTACCAGCCGCAATGGCCGTTTCCAGTTGGCGCTGATGGATCTCGCCAGCCGCCAGACCCGTATTCTTTCCAGCGCCGGACAGGGGGAAAGCCCCAGTTTCGCACCCAATGGCCGCGTGATTGTATTGGCTTCGGAAGCGGGCGGACGCGGCGTGCTGACCACGCTTGCCACCGACGGACGCAACGCGCAGCGCCTGTCCGTCACTTCCGGCGATGTGCGCGAACCCGCCTGGGGGCCTTTTCCACGTTGATGGTTTCGCTTTTTGACTTTTCTTGTTTGACTTTCTGGAGCATTTCTCATGAAACCCGTTTTTTCCCTGACTTCCCTCGTACTCGCCGCCCTTTTCCTGCTCGGCGGATGCGGCACAACCCACGACAGCACCAGCGGCGTGCCGGTGGAAACCCGTGGCGACGGTACGGAGGTCATCCAGGTGGAACCCGATAGCGTCCGTACCGGCACTCTGCCGCGCGAACTCACCGATCCGAACAGCCCGCTTTCCCGCCGCAGCATCTATTTTGCGCTGGATCAGTACAATGTTTCCGCCGAATACCAGGATCTCATCGTCGCGCACGGCAAATATCTGGTCGCCAACCGGCAGTTCAGAGTGCTGATCCAAGGCAATACCGACGAACGCGGCAGTCGTGAATACAACCTGGCGCTGGGGCAAAAACGCGCCGAAGCCGTGCGCCAGCAACTGCTTTTGCTGGGTGTGCGGGAAGAGCAGATCGAAGCCGTGAGTCTGGGCGAGGAAAAACCTCGCGTCGAAGGTCATGACGAAGAGGCCTGGGCAGAAAACCGCCGCGCCGACATCCTCTATTCCGGCGAGTTCTGAATCATGTCCCCCCGCTTCCTTCCCCTGGCCGCGTTGCTGGCCGCCTGTCTTGCCGCCGCGCCGGTTGCCCACGCCGGATTGTTCGACGATTCCGAAGCGCGCCAGCAGATCGCCGATCTCAAGGCGGCCAATGAGCAACGTTTCGATACGCTCTCCAAGGCTGCTCTGGATTTACAGACCGGAATGCTGGCGCAACAGGAAGAAATCGCCCGTCTCAAGGGACAACTGGAAACCCTTTCCTACCAGCATGAGCAACTTGCCCGCCGTGTGCAGGATTATTACGACGAGCACGAAAATCGCCTCCGCCGTCTGGAAGGCGGCAGTGGAGAGGGCGCGGTTTCCGGCGACAGCGCGGCGACCGAGGCGCAAACGGATACCCAGGCTTATGAATCCGCGCTCAATCTCTTCAAGGCGGGTCAATATGCCGAGGCCGCCAAAGCCTTTGAATCCTTCGGCGACAACTTCCCCGACAGCGACATCGCGCCCAACGCCATGTTCTGGCTGGGCAATGCCTTCTATGCCCTGAACAACTGCCAGGAAGCCATCGCCGCGCAGGAAACCGTGCTTTCCCGCTGGCCGTCTTCCGCCCGCGTGCCCGACGCCATGCTTGCCATCGCCGATTGCCAGCGCGACAGGGGCAATGTCACGGCAGCGCGCAATACCCTGAACGCGCTGACCAGCCAATACCCGAAAACCCAGGCGGCTGTGAAAGGCAGGGAGCGTCTGACACAATTGCGCTGACCCCAGGGCAGCAATGTCGTCTTCCTCCCCCTGCCTGAAAGTCAGCGAGATTTTTTTCTCCCTGCAAGGCGAAGCCTCCCGCGCGGGGCTGCCGACGGTCTTTATCCGTCTCACCGGCTGTCCCCTGCGCTGTCGCTGGTGCGATACCGAATACGCCTTTGCCGGCGGCACGGCGATGACGCTGGAAGAGGTGCTGAGGGCAACCGCCAGATTCCCGGCGCGGCGCGTCTGCGTAACTGGTGGCGAGCCACTGGCGCAAAAAAACTGCCTTGTCCTGCTCGCCCGCCTGTGCGATCAGGGTTACGATGTTGTGCTGGAAACCTCCGGCGCGCTGGATGTACGCGCGGTGGATCCGCGTGTGGTGCGCATCGTCGATCTGAAAACGCCGTCTTCCGGCGAGGCGGCACGCAATTTCGTCCTGATCGAAGACGCCGGACGCGCGCTTGCAGCGCGCGATGAAATCAAGGTTGTCGTCGCCGATCGCGCCGATTACGACTGGGCGAAGGCAAGACTGAACGAACATCGCCTCTGGCAACGCTGCCCTGTCCTCCTTTCTCCGGTCGCCGATGCGCTCGCCCCCGCGCAACTGGCGGCCTGGATGCTGGAAGACGGGCTGAACGCCCGCCTGCAACTCCAACTGCACAAGCTGATCTGGGGTAACATGCGGGGCAAGTAATCTCACAAGAAAGGAAAAATCATGACCACATCCACCTCCGAACGCCGTCTTTTTTCCCGTATCCATTTCAGCGTGACTGGTTATCTTTCCTTCGTCGACAGAGAGTATGCCGTCGACGTGCTGGATCTTTCGCTCAAGGGCGCACTGGTGCGCCTGAAGGAAGACGAAACGCTTGCCTTGGGTCAGGATTGCCAACTGGAAGTCCGTCTGGGCGAATCGGAAGACGTTATCTACATGAATGCCCATGTCGCCCGCGCGGATACCGAGCCGCCCCGGCTGATTGGTCTTTCCTGCGCAGAGATCGACCTTGACAGCATCACCCATCTGCGGCGGCTGGTTGAACTGAATCTGGGCGACAGCAGCCTGTTGCACCGCGAATTGGAACATTTGGTGGGCACATAAGCGCCTGTTGTTTTGATTTCCAGTACACCGTGATCTAGATCATCTGCGCTATTGCGGGGAGCGTAGCATCGTGGCAATCCGAGCGCAGCGGTTTGGTTTTCTGGAACGCTGGTGCAAACCCCTGAGTCGTCCTGGAGCAAATCCCGCTTCGACGCAGAGGGAGATGTTGTGCATGGTCATTATGAAGCTTCCCTGAACAATGCGTTTCCTCTTCTTCTGCGCCCTTTCCTCCTGCTTTCCAGCGGACTGGATTCAGTGACCTATCTTGCTGGAATGTGCCTCACTGGGGTTTGTCCTTTTCATCTTGCGGCGTTGCCGCAGCAGGCTGCTGTGTTTCAGGCGTCTCTGCGTGCCTGGCCTGTATGTTTTTCTGAATCTTTTGATATTCCCATGTCGGCTTTTCTTCCTGAAACCTGAGAAGTGCCAGAGAAAGGTTGTCACCTTCTCCCTTGGCGCGCTCGCGCGCAATTTCGATGAGGCGTGCCGCTGCTGCCTTGGCCGGATGGTCGGCGATGATTTCCGCCATTTCCTGTTCGTGGAAATAGCCCCACAGCCCGTCTGAACACAACAGAAAACTGTCTTTATCCTGAATGTGGGTGTTCAACGCTTCCAGATCGCCAAACTCGATGCGGGGCGTTTCCTTGCCGCCCAGCGAGGTCAGCAGAACGTTGCGGTTGGGGTGGGTTTCCGCTGCTTCACGGGTGATTTTGCCCTTTTGGATCAGATGCTCAACGTAAGAATGGTCGCGTGTGCGGAACAACATGCGACGCCCCCGGAAGGCGTAGAGACGGCTGTCGCCGCAATGGCTCCAGAAGCAGCGCCGTCCTGGCAGTAGCATGAAAAGTACGGCAGTGCTGTGCGGGTCCTTTTCGTTGAGATAACGGGAAGCGTGGATCATGTCATGGGCTTCCAGGAGTCCACCGCGCAGAATTTCACGCGGATTATTGT
>JAISWQ010000192.1 GCA_031271025.1 Zoogloeaceae bacterium
CGGGCTGAAACGCTCTGTTCGCGCGTGGCGGACACGCCCCAATTTCCACCCTTACACGCGAAAGGAAAAAATAGCGCAAAAACCCAAAATCAATCACAAAACGCTTGACGGGAAACACGGTTGCTCTCTCGCCCTGACGGGCACTCTCTCCCGCCAGGCGGGAGAGAGGAAGGCAAAGGTTTTCCCCTCGCCCGCCTGCGGGAGAGGGTGGCGCGTAGCGCCGGGAGAGGGTATTTCAGTCCGCGTGATTTCAACCGAAGGAGACTGCCGCGCGCCAGCGCTGCCAGCGTTTAAAAGGTGCCAATGACCCACATGGGGACGCGCATGCCGGAATCGGTGGGGCTGTGGGTTTCGAAGTGGCCGTCGCCGTCGTTGTCGACCAGGTAGTAGGGCGCGCCAACTTCCGGCGTGATTTTGACCATGTAGAGTTTGCCGCTGAGGCGGTATTCTTCCACGGTGCCGCGTTCTTCTTTGCGGATGGTGATCTGGGGTTCCTCGATGCTGTCGTCGAAGGGACGGGTGTCGGCGGATGGTGGGGGGATGTCGGGCAGAGGTTCGGCGTTGGCGGGGGCTTCTGCCCAGGCGGGTGCGGTGGCGAAGAGTGCGGCGAAGAGGAAGGGAGCAGCGGAGCGCATGGAAAATTCCTTACGGAGAATAAAAGCCCATTGATTTTATTACAGATTGAGCATCAGTTCGCGTTCGGCGGGAAGTGGCGTGAAGCCGCGCGATTCGTAGTGGTTGAAAATGGCGGCCACCACCTTGTCGGGTTCGTCGATGACCTGGATCAGATGCAGATCTTCGACATCGATCATCGCTTCTGCCGTCAGGCGTTCGCGGAACCACTCCACCAGCCCCCCCCAGAAGGATGCGCCCACCAGGATGATGGGAATGTGCGGCGTCTTGTTCGTTTGCGCCAGGGTCAGGGTTTCAAAGAACTCGTCCAGGGTGCCGAAACCGCCGGGCATGACCACGTAGGCGCTGGCAAAGCGCACGAACATGTATTTGCGGGCAAAGAAGTGATGGAAGGACTGGGAAATATCCTGATAGGGATTTGCCGCCTGTTCGTGCGGCAGTTCGATGTTGAGACCGACGGAAGGTGACCTCCCGTAGAACGCGCCCTTGTTGGCGGCTTCCATGATGCCGGGACCACCGCCGGAAATGACGGAAAATCCCGCGTCGGAAAGTTTGCGGGCGATTTCTTCTGTCAACCGATAGTACGGGTGCTCCGGGGCAATGCGAGCGCTGCCGAAAATGGAGATGGCCGGACGAATCATCTTCAAACGTTCGGTCGCTTCCACGAACTCTGACATAATGCCGAAAACCCGCCAAGCTTCCTGTGCCGCGTCGGAAGGTGACTGCTGCTCCGGATCAAGCAGACGGGGCAATTTTTCCTTTTCTTTCATGTGAGCGTCTATGTCCTTGTTGTTGTTGGTGGATGGTTCGTCCTATCTGTATCGCGCTTTTCATGCCCTGCCCGATTTGCGCAATCATGCGGGTTTTCCCACCGGAGCCATGAAAGGCGTACTCAGCATGCTACGCCGCTTGGATGATGACTTCAAGGCGGAAAAGAAAGCCGTGGTCTTCGACGCCAAGGGCAAGACCTTCCGGCATGACTGGTATCCCGCCTACAAAGCGCAGCGTCCGTCCATGCCGGAGGATCTGGCGATGCAGATCGAACCCATACACGCCATCGTCCGCGCGCTGGGCTGGCCGCTGCTTTGCGTGGAAGGCGTGGAGGCCGACGACGTGATCGGCACATTGGCGCGGACGGCGAACGCGGCGGGCATGGAAACGCTCGTTTCCACCGGCGACAAGGATCTGGCGCAACTGGTCGACGCGCGGACGCGCCTCGTCAACACCATGAGCGGCGAACTGCTGGATGTCGCGGGCGTGACGGCGAAGTTCGGCGTGCCGCCGGAACGCATGGTCGATTATCTGACGCTGACGGGTGATGCCGTCGACAACATTCCCGGCGTGGCGAAGTGCGGCCCGAAGACGGCGGCGAAGTGGATCGCCGAATATGGTTCGCTGGAACGGATCGTTGCCCGCGCCGATGAGATCAAGGGCGCGGTGGGCGAGAACCTGCGCGCGCATCTCGATTTCCTGCCGCTGGGACAAAAACTCGTGCGCATCGATTGTCAGGTCGCCGGATTGCCCGCGCTGGAAACCCTCACGCCCAATCCGCCGGAACTTGCCGCGCTGCGCGAACTCTATGCCCGTTTCGAGTTTCGCGGCGAGTTGCGGGCGCTGGAGGACGGCACGGCGGAAAAACCGGAAAAGCCGGAATCCTCCCGACCGCCGCGCCGTCTCTTTGTGCCGGAAGCCGCGGATGAGCCGCCCGCGCTCATCGACGATGGCCGCCATCGCGCCGCTTACGAGACCGTGACGGACGCCGCCGCGCTGGAACGCTGGCTTGCCCGGATCGACGCCGCGCCGCTGGTCGCCGTGGATACGGAGACTTCCAGTCTCGATCCGTTTGCCGCCCGCATCGTCGGCATTTCGCTGGCGGTCGCGGCGGGCGAGGCTTGCTACATCCCGCTCGCGCACCAGGGGCCGGAGGCCGGGAACCAGTTGCCGCTGGAGGCTGTCCTTGCCCGCTTGAAACCCTGGCTGGAATCGGCAAGCCACGCCAAGGTCGGGCAGAACATCAAATACGATCAGCATGTTTTCGCCAATCACGGCATTCTGCTTGGCGGCATTGCCCACGATACCCTGCTGCAATCCTATGTGCTGGAATCGGAGAAGGGGCATGACCTGGATCAGCTTGCCCGCCGTCATCTGGGGATTGCCGTCATTCCTTACGTCGAACTTTGCGGCAAGGGCGTCCGGCAAATCGGTTTTGAGCAGGTCGCCGTCGACAAGGCCGCCGCGTATGCCGCCGAGGACGCCGACATCACGCTGCGCCTGCATGAACGCCTGTTGCCGCAAATCGACGCCCAGGCGGGATTGCGCCACATTTACGCCGCCATCGAAATCCCGGTCAGCGGCGTGCTGTTTGCGATGGAGCGCGCGGGCGTGTTGATCGACGCCGATCTGCTGTCGGCGCAAAGTCACGCGCTGGGGCAAAAGATACTGGCCTTTGAGCAGGAAGCCCACACGCTTGCCGGACAGCCCTTCAATCTCGGTTCGCCCAAACAACTGGCCGAAATCCTGTTTACGCGACAGGGCTTGCCGATACGGAAAAAGACGCCCGGTGGCGTGCCGTCCACCGATGAGGAAGTGCTCTCCGAACTGGCGCTCGATTACCCGTTGCCCAAACTCCTGCTGGCGCACCGTAGTCTGGTCAAGCTCAAGGGAACCTATACCGACAAGCTGCCGCGCATGATCAATCCGAAAACCGGCAGGGTGCACACCCATTTCGCGCAGGCGACCGCCATTACCGGCAGGCTGGCGTCTTCCGACCCCAATTTGCAGAACATCCCCGTGCGTACCGATGAAGGCCGCCGCATCCGCGCCGCCTTTATCGCGCCGCCCGGCAGCCGCATCGTTTCCGCCGATTATTCGCAGGTCGAGTTGCGCATCATGGCGCACCTTTCCGAAGACGCGCGCCTCCTGGCCGCCTTTGCCCAGGGCGAGGACGTGCACCGCGCCACGGCGGCGGAGATTTTCGGCATCGACGCAAGACAGGTGAATGCCGACCAGCGCCGCGTCGCCAAGACCATCAATTTCGGCCTCATCTACGGCATGAGCGCCTTTGGTCTGGCGAAGAACCTGGGCCTGGAGCGCCGCGCCGCGCAAAACTACATCGAACGCTATTTCACGCGCTATCCCGGTGTCGCCCGCTACATGGAGACGACGCGCGAACGTGCCCGTGAGCGCGGCTATGTGGAAACCGTCTTTGGCCGCCGCCTGCGCCTGCCGGAAATCGCCAGCGGCAACGCGGGACGTCGCCAGGGCGCGGAACGCGCCGCCATCAACGCGCCCATGCAAGGCACCGCCGCCGACATCATCAAGCTCGCCATGCTCTCCGTGCAGCAATGGCTGGAAAAGGAACGCCTGCAAAGCCGCATCCTGCTGCAAGTGCACGACGAACTGGTGCTGGAAGTCCCGGAAACCGAACTCGCCGCCGTAAAAGAAACCCTCCCCCGCCTGATGAGCACAGCAGCCCAACTTGCCGTGCCGCTCCTGGTGGAAGTCGGAGAAGGCGAAAACTGGGATGCGGCGCATTGATCGGGAGACAGGAGACGAGAATCAGGAAACAAAGCGCTTGCTGCCTGGACTTTGTTCTGGGGTTGGAGGTGTGAGGAGCGGTTTTTCAGTCTTCAGTTTTGATGCCTGAACTCTGTTGGCCGTAGCCTGCGAAGCGTTCCCGCACGGCGGCCATTTCTTCCGGATTCAGCAGGATTGGCGCGCCGAGCAGGGAGGCGCGCCAGTAGTGTTCGCACAGGCTTTCCAGTTCCATACCCCGATCGAGCGCCTGTTTCAGGTCGCTTCCGTAGACTACCATGCCATGATTGGCCAGCAGACAGGCCGAGCGGCCTTCCAGTGCGGAGAGAGCGGCATCCGACAACGCCTGGCTGCCGAACAGGGCATACGCGCCGCAGCGCACGCTGTCACCGCCGAAGCGGGCGATCATGTAATGAAACGGTGGAATCTCAAGGCGCAGACAGGCCAGACTCACGGCAAACGGCGAATGTGCGTGCAGTACCGCGCCTGCTTCTGGCTGGACGGCGTAAAGATCACGATGCAGACGCCATTCGGAAGACGGACTTTTTTTACCCGAAACCCGCCCATCCAGACCCACCCAAGGAATGTCGCCCGGTTTCAGGTGCGCGTAATCCGTGCCGGTGGGTGTGATCAAAAAGCCTTCTTGCTCGCCGTCTGACAGACGACAACTCAGATTGCCTGCCGTCCCCGGGTTCAGTCCAAGGGTGCTCATGGCTTGCGCCGTGGCAATCAATTCTGCGCGTTTTTCATCCATGTGCGTTCTTTCCAATTTTGCTGTCCGACAGGCAAGGATTATCCCCGAACGAATTCAATCGCGCCCGTTCTTTGCATGTCTCCCCAGGGCAATTGCACTATGTATTCTTTTGGTCACTGGGATGGCCGAAGAGGATGGAATTACGGTAATTCA
>JAISWQ010000028.1 GCA_031271025.1 Zoogloeaceae bacterium
TGAATGTCTGCACCATCGAAGACCCGATCGAAATGATCGAGCCGGCCTTCAATCAGGTGCAGGTGCAGGCTTCCGTGGACATGGGCTTTGCCGAAGGGGTGCGGGCGCTGATGCGGCAGGACCCGGACATCGTGATGATCGGTGAAATCCGCGATCTCGCCACCGCCGAAATGGCGATACAGGCCGCGCTCACCGGCCACCTCGTGCTCTCCACCCTGCACACCAATGACGCTTCTTCCGCCATCACCCGTTTACAGGATCTGGGTGTGCCGCATTACCTCATCAACGCCACCCTGCTGGGCGTACTCGCGCAGCGGCTGGTGCGCACGCTCTGCCCGCACTGCAAAAAGGCCGTGCCCATCAGCGAAACGGAACGGGAATCCTGGCATAACCTGGTGCATCCCTGGAAGGCGAACGAGCCGCAGCAGCTTTACCATCCGGTTGGCTGCCTGGAATGCCGGATGACCGGCTTTATCGGGCGCGTCGGCATTTATGAACTCCTCCTCGCCAGCCCGGAAACCCGCCGCCTCGTCGGCAAGGAAACCGACGCGACCAAGGTGCGTGACCAGGCCAGCCGGGAAGGGATGTATCCCCTGCGCATTTCCGGGGCGCTCAAGGTGGCGGCAGGCATTACCGCTCTGGAAGAAGTGCTGCGTGTCGCTCCGCCTTCCGACGAGGAATGAGGAAAGCAATCAGGATCAGTCATGACCTCTGGTCAACGCAACTGTCCGCCCAGATGATTGGTCAGCGTTTGCCCGAAGCCGCTGGCGGCATCGGCGCCAAAACGTTTGGCAAAGCGTTCCGCCAGATTTTCGCGGGGTGAGAAATCTACGCGCTTTTCAACTTTGATGACATCGCGGGCAACTGAATCCACAGTACCCAGCCCATCCGCCAACCCCATGCGTACACTGGTTTCGCCCGACCAGACCAGCCCGGAGAAAATCTCTGGCGTTTCTTTCAGACGTTCGCCCCTGCCCTGGCGCACCACGTTCGCAAATTGCTGATGCAGTTCCGCCAACATGCTTTCCACATGCGCCTTTTGTGTTGGATTCATCGGCGAGAAAGGGTCCAGAAAACCCTTGTTCTCGCCCGCCGTAAGCAAGCGCCGCTCCACACCCAGCTTTTCCATCGTTCCGGTAAAGCCAAACCCGTTCATCAGAACACCGATGGAGCCCACGATACTGGCCTTGTCGACGTAGATTTTGTCCGCGCCCACCGCGATGTAATAGCCACCGGAAGCGCAGAGGTCTTCCACTACGGCGTAAAGCGGAATCTCAGGATATTTCTGGCGTAGCCGCCGCATTTCGTCGTGGATGATGCCCGCCTGCACCGGGCTGCCGCCGGGACTGTTGATGCGCAGCACGACACCTGCCGTACCCGGATTTTCAAATGCCGCGCGCAGCGCCGCCGTGAGCTTGTCCGCGCTGATTTCGCCATTTACCCCGATGCTGCCCAAAACGTCGATCACGGCAGTATGCCGTCCGCCCTTGTTGCTGGAGATACCCTCCCCTCCCCAACCCATGAAGGCTGCCAGCACGACGACGAGATAGACAAAACCCAGAATGCGGAAAAAAATGCCCCAGCGCCTGCGCGCCCGTTGCTCCGAAAGTGCGGCAAAGGCCAGTTTTTCCAGCGTTTTGCGCTCCCAATCCGGGGCAGCGCCCGCCGGTTTCCCTTGTGCGGAAAACAGGGCATCTTTCTGTTTGGGAGAATTGGGAGGCGTATCCGTGTTCATGATTCCGGTTCCAGCAGTAGAATACCCCGGAAATATCCGCCGGGGAGACGGTCTGCATACGCAGAAAAGAAGCCGCAGAGCCTACCGGAAATGTGGAACGCTGTCGATGTGGGCGCAATGAGCGTCAGGGTTTGCGCCTGTAAAGTGTTTCACCTTCATTTTTGCTCACGTTGATATGAAAAACACCCTGCTCCGCGTTGCGGGCGCGCAAATGGTTTCGACCCGTTCCGTGACGGAAAATCTGGTCACGGCGGAACGCCTCATCGCCGAAGCCGCGCAGGAAGGCGCGCAGCTTGCTGCCCTGCCGGAATTTTTCCCGGTTTTCGGTGCGGGCAACAAACGCCTCATTGCCGCCGCCGAGACCTTTGGCGCAGGCCGGATTCAGGATTGGGCGCGGACAACCGCCAGACGCCACGGCATCTGGCTCATCGCCGGTTCCCTGCCGCTTGTCGGCGATACGCCCACGCACATCCGCAACAGCGCGCTGGCCTTTGATCCGGCAGGCGAATGCGTTGCCCGTTACGACAAAATCCATCTCTTCGCTTTTGCACGCGGTGTGGAACACTACGACGAAGCGGAAACCATCCAGCCGGGCGAATTCCCCGTCGCCTTTGCCACCCCCTTTGGCCGGGTGGGACTCGCCATCTGCTACGACCTGCGCTTTCCCGAACTTTTTCGCGCTCTGGAACAACCGGATCTCATCGTGCTCCCCGCCGCCTTTACCGAAACCACCGGACGCGCCCACTGGGAAATCCTGCTGCGCGCCCGCGCCATCGAAAACCAGTGCTGGCTCCTCGCCGTGGATCAGGGTGGCCAGCACGCCAACCGACAACACACGCACGGCAACAGCATGGTGATCGACCCCTGGGGCGAAATACGCGCGCGGCGGGACAAGGGCACGGGACTGATCATGGCCGATCTCGATCCCGCTCACCTTGTTGCCGCCCGCAGCGCCCTGCCCGCGCTGGAACACCGGCGGCTATAAAAGCCGGTGCGTGACTTTTCCAGAAAACGGAACTGTTTCATCGTAAAACTAACGTATCTACACACTTTGTTCCCCCTCGTAATATTGCTGCGCATGCAGGACGGAATCGGCAAAGGTTCTGAGTTGCTCAGAGGAATAGTGCTCAAGGGTTTCGAGCATGGCGAAGCGCATGAAGACACCCTCGATCAGTGCAGGCATGGTGGCGGGACAGGATGTCGCAGGGGCGGATGGCAATCCGCCCGCATCTGGCGTCCGGACAGGCGCACAAGATGACAAATTTTTCCGGGGTCAGGAAATTCCCGATGAAAATACTTTATAATAGGGACTGGATTTATTTATGAATAAATAGATATGGCTTCGATAACTGGTCGCTGGTCGCTGGTCGCTGGTCGCTGGTCGCTGGTCGCTGGTCGCTGGTCGCTGGTCGCTGGTCGCTGGTCGCTGGTCGCTGGTCGCTGGTCGCTGGCGCGATATACTTGGCCGCCATCGCCGGTTTTGCCTTTGTCGTAAACGCCAACTATCCCGGTTATCTTAATTACGACATTCTTTCCCAGTTGTTTCAGTTGAGAGCGGGTGACTATGCCGACTGGCAACCCCCGTTCATCGTGCTGCTCTGGATGGGGGCGATGAAAGTTTTCCCCGGCCCGTCCGGTTTATTGGTACTCGAAAATCTGCTGATATGGGGAGGACTGGCAAGCATCGCGCTTGGCCTTCGACGCCGGATGGGGGCATGGTGTTTATTGATACTTGTTATTCCATTCATCCCCGGTGTTTTCAATTTTCTGGGAAACACCAATCGAGATACGCTGATGATGGCGTGGACGCTGGCAGCGTTTTCCGCCGCATTTTGCGCCAATGACGCGCATATCGCCGGGAGAAAACGGCTCGCCTTGCAGATGCTTGCCAGCGTATTTGCCGTGGCGGCCTTTCTGGTGCGGACAAATGCCATTTTTGCCCTGATGCCCCTGCTTCTGTATATCTGGTTTCCCTTGGGATGGCGGCGCAACATGCTGGTGTGTCTGGTCATTTCCGCAGCAATGCCGCTCACCCAAATCGCCCTGAACCGGATGATGGACGCGCGCCACGATTACCCGGAAGACAGCATCAAGACTTTTCATCTTCTGGCGCTGTCTTATCTCGAAGGAAAAAATCTTTTCCCCGGCGTCTGGACGGAAGAAGAATCGCGCCAGATTGCCGAAGCATGTTATTCGCCGCGTCACTGGGATACGGCGGGCATATGGGCTCAACAGGAAAATTGCGGGATGATCCACGCCAAACTGCTGGAACAGGGGCTGTGGGGTTCGGCCGCGATGACCCGATCGTGGCTGACCGCGCTCGCGCGAAATCCAGTCGGCGCCTATGCCGCGATGGCCGAGACCTTTCACAAATCCATGCATCAACCCTATGAGGCCATAGTAATATTCAACCCCGGCAAGTTCGAGGATAGGGATTGGATGGTATTGCCGCCCTATCGTGAGACGACCCAAATCGCGCACAAATATCTGTACTCCAGATTCATCCTGAAGTGGAGTAAATCGTGGATTCACGCCGCCATGCTGACGGGAGTCGTGATCCTGCTGCTCGCGCTGCGTCTGGCGGAAAAACGCCTCGGCCTGTTCGCGCTTGCCTTGGCGTGTTCGGGGCTCATCTATCTGTTGAGTTATTTTCCCTTCACCGTCGCGGCGTTGTATCGTTATTTCTACTGGAGCGGCGTGGCGGCCTGGCTCAGTGCGTTGTTGCTCGTCATCGCGGCATGCGCCCGTTTCAGAATGACGATCGGCCGCATCGGCACCCGCGCCTTGCAACTCGTCATTGCGTGGCGCGCGACGAAAGAGGAAGAAGAAAAACGCGCGCTGCCGCGTCTGCTTCGCCTGGGCGTTTGCGCGACGGTAGCCGCCACCGTTGCGCTGGTGAGCACTTCTTCCAACTTGCCGCAGGAGCGGCGCACCCTAAGCTTCAGCGCACTGGGCAATGGCGCGGTGACGATCACCGGCCTGCGCGTGGCGATGACGATGGAAGGCATCCCGCCTTTCCACTGGGTCGGCAAGCCGGTTAGCATTGAGGGGTGGCAGCGTGTCGACGCAGGCTGGCAAGCGGTGGACAGCACCTCGCCGCTGGTGACGACGGTCAAGATGCTGCATCAGCCCGTGCGCGTGGTATTTCAAACCGGGCCAGACGGCGGCAAGGTTCGCATCGAGGACAATGGTACGGTTACGCTGGTCGACACTCGCGCGGCGGAACAGGGAAAAACGATCGTCGATCTGCCGCCGCAAAGGATCTGGAACAAAGAGAAACGCCAAAGGACATGGCATGCGCCCGCGCGGGCCGCTCTGGTGTTCATCGCGCTGACCGCCCTGCTGTACTGCTTCTCCGGCAGGCGCGAACGCCCGACCACGGACGTCGAGGCGGGCGGGAATCTCCAGGGGCAACCGGAATCGCTCTTCGAGGCGAATGAAAATCCCTGTCATCCGCGCGCATGGAGTCATGAAATGACCGCTTTCCCTGTTTTTCTCTCGGTTGTTTACGTCGTGCGCAATCAGGGCGAACGGCTGGGCGGCATCCTGCGCCAGGCTTCCACGTTCCTGAGCGCGCTGGCAAACGACCATGAGCTGATCGTGGTCGACAACGCTTCGGATGACGACAGCGTCGCGGTGCTGAAAAACCTCACCGGCGAGAATGGCCTGCCCAACTTGCAGGTCTATGCCCTGACCGGGGAAGTCGATGCGGATACCGCGTTCTGGGCGGGAATGGAAAACGCCTTGGGGGATTTCGTCGCGGCGCTCGATCCATTGAGCGACGACATCGCGTTCATGGCCGAAATGCTCGGCAGGACGATGGAGGGCGCGGATGTGGTTTTTGCCCATAACCGGCAAGAACCCGCGCAGGGTCTGGCTTACCGGGCCGCCGCCGGGGTATTCAACGGACTGTACAAATTCTGCAACGGCATTCATCTCCAGCGGGAAGCGCCGTCATACCGGCTGTTGAGCAAGCGGGTGATCCATTTCATTCTCCAGCATCCCCAGCCCGCGATTGCCTATCGCCATCTGCCGGCCACGGCGGGGTTTGCCCGCGCCAAGCTGGATTACAACGCCGCGCCGAGCGCGGAATCCGTACCGGGGAAAAACCTGGCCGGGAGCATCGACCGGGGCTTGCGTCTGCGGGTATCCACCACGCGCGGCCCGCTGCGGCTGGTGACGTTGTTCTCGCTCTTCGGCGCGGCGGCGAATCTGCTTTATTCGGTCTACGTGCTGGCCATCGCGCTGTTCAGGCACGATGTCACGCCGGGATGGGTCAGCCTGTCCTTGCAGCAATCCGGGATGTTTCTGCTGATTTCACTGGTGCTGCTGGTCCTGGGCGAATATATCCTGCATATGGCGAGCCGCTCGAACGAAGGCCCGCTCTATCACGTCGGCCAGGAATTCACCAGCGCGCGCATCACCCGGCGCGAGAAGCTCAACATCGAGGAGACGCGGTGAGCGGGCAGGCCGCGCCCGCGGACGACGGCCTCGACGCGCTGGTGATCGGCGGCGGCTTCTACGGCGCGGCCATCGCGGTCTACCTGGTCAGGCAGCGCGGTCTGCGCCGGGTCTTGCTGGTCGAAAAAGAAGCGCGCCTGTTGTCGCGCGCGTCATACAACAACCAGGCGAGAGTGCATAACGGCTATCACTACCCGCGCAGTTTCACCACCGCCTTTCGCAGCCGGGTGAATTTCCCCCGCTTTCTCCGCGACTGGCCGCTTGCGGTCAGGCAGGATTTCACCAAGCTGTACGCCATCGCCCGGCGCAATTCAAAGGTCACCGCAAGACAGTTCCAACGCTTCTGCAATGAAATCGGCGCCAGCCTTCGTCCGGTCGACGCGGGGTTGCGTGCCCTGTTCGAGCCCCGGCTGATCGAGGATGTCTTTCTCGCCGAGGAATGCGTTTTCGATGCCGTCGCGCTCACCCGCTGGGCCGAGCGCGAGCTGGCGGAGAGCGGTATTCCCGTCCGGTTCGATACCCGTGTTCATTCCATTGCCGTTGCCGATGGCGCTCTGAGGGTGACGGCAAACCGGCGCGGCGTGGAAGAACATCATGCCTGCCGCTACGTATTCAATTGCACCTACAGCGGGCTGAACCAGTTGGGCGGCGATTTTCCCGGCGCGCGGAACGGGCTCAAGCACGAGATCACCGAAATGGCGCTGCTGGAGATGCCGGCAGATTTGCGGGAACTGGGGGTGACGGTGATGGACGGGCCGTTTTTTTCCATCATGCCGTTTCCCGCCCGCGGCCTGCATACGCTCTCCCATGTCCGTTACACGCCGCATTGCGGCTGGCAGGATGCGCGGGGCATGGACCCCTACCAGAAACTCGCCGCCCATGCGCGCGTCAGCCGGGCCGGGCGCATGTTGCGCGATGCCGGGCGCTATCTGCCCGGGGTGACGCGCGCGCGCCATGTCGATTCGCTGTTCGAGGTCAAGACCGTGCTGGTCAAGAGCGAGGGCGACGACGGGCGGCCGATCCTGTTCGAGAAACATGCCGAAGCGCCGGGATGTTATTCGGTGCTGGGCGGGAAAATCGACAATATCTATGATGTACTGGCGCGACTGGACGAGGAAACGTTC
>JAISWQ010000092.1 GCA_031271025.1 Zoogloeaceae bacterium
GGGGGGGGGGGGGGGTGGGCATTATGGAAACGAAACGCCTGAATCCAATGAAAACAAGCCAAAGCAGCAAAGGCCAGAACAGATAAAACTGTTCTTCCACGCCCAACGACCAGGTATGCAAAAACAGATTGGATTCCGCCGCCGGGCCAAAATAATCCTGACCGCTGAAAGCAAAATAGAAATTGCTGACCCAGAGTACCGCCGCCATCGCGGTTTGGGCGACTTCTATCCGCCGTGTGGGCGAAAGCGTGAGACTGGCCATGAGACCCACCAGCAACAGCATGAACAAAAGACCCGGCACAAGACGCCGGAAACGGCGTGCGTAAAATTTGCGAAAGCTCACATTGCCTGTCGCCTGCATCTCCAGCGTCAAAAGCGCGGTGATGAGATAGCCCGACAAGACAAAGAAAACGTCCACGCCCACAAATCCCCCCCGCAGGAACGGAACTCCGGCATGTGCCGCGATGACCAGCAGTACCGCGATCGCGCGTAATCCTTCCAGATCCGGACGATAGGCAAAATGTGTTGTTTCAGTCTTCGCCAACATGGCGCGTCACCTTTCAATGATTCCGCCGCCCAGGCAGACGCGGCTTTCATAGACCACCACCGATTGTCCCGGTGTCAGCGCCCATTGCGCTTCGGCGAAACGGATCGCGCAGTGTTCGCCTGTCACTTGCTCAACGACGCAAGGCGCGTCTTCGCTGCGATAGCGGGATTTGGCGGTATAGACCCGTTCCGGCTTCGGGGCTGCGCCCGCGATCCAGGAAAGCTGTCCGGCGTTGAGGCTTTCCCTGCGCAACGCCGGATGCTCGTGCCCTTGCACGACGTAGAGCACATTGTTGTTCATGTCCTTGCCGGCCACAAACCAGGCTTCATGGTCGCCCGCGGGTTTGCCCGTCTCCTTCAGTCCGCCGATATGCAAACCCTTGCGCTGCCCGATGGTGTGATACATGAGGCCATCGTGTTCGCCCAATACCCTGCCGTCATCCAGACGGCGAATCTCGCCTTTTTTCGGCGGCAGGTAGCGGCTCAAAAACTGCTTGAAGGGACGCTCGCCGATAAAACAAATGCCCGTGGAATCCTTTTTCACCGCAACATGCAAGCCCGCGTCGGCGGCAATTTTACGTACCTCGCGTTTGTAGAGAGACGCCAGCGGAAACAGCGTTTTTGCCAGCTGCGTCTGATTGAGCCGGTAGAGAAAGTAGCTCTGATCCTTGCTGCCATCTTCGGCTTTCAGAAGCTGGAACAGCCCGTCGACCTCGCGCACCCCGGCGTAATGGCCGGTGGCGATAGCGTCCGCGCCCAGATTCAGGGCATGGTCGAGAAACGCCTTGAACTTGATTTCGGAATTACAGAGCACATCCGGGTTGGGCGTGCGTCCCAGCTCATATTCACGCAGGAATTCGGCAAACACCCGTTCCTTGTATTCGGCAGCGAAATTGACGGCTTCCACCTCGATGCCGAGCACATCGGCAACACTCATCACGTCGACCAGATCCTGGCGTGAGGCGCAATAGGCGTCGCTATCATCGTCCTCCCAGTTTTTCATGAAAAGGCCGAGCACATGATAACCCTGCTGTTTCAGAAGCAGCGCGGCAACGGAAGAATCCACACCGCCGGAAAGGCCAACGACAACGGTTTTTTGGGCGCAGGGCATTTGGGTCCGGGCAAAAAAGTGAACGTCGATTGTAGCGCATTGACCCTTGCCGCACGCCAGACGCGGAACATGGGTGCAATCCAAAGTGGCGGGGATTTCGTCATTGCGAGGGACGTTAGCCTCGTGGCAATCCATACGTTTTTCCGGATGATGCGCCATCACTCCCTTTCGGATTGCGCATTACCAGCCACACGAGAAGCGCGATCACATGCTGCGGGTACGCCTGAAGAAATCGCTTGAAATTGCCTTCCACAGGCGTAGTATGGATATATCTCATATCGAATCTTCAGGGAGTTTTTATGAAATCCGTATTTCCGCGGATCTGTTTTTGTCTGCTCTGCGCGATCCTTTTCGCGCGGGCCGTAGTTGCCGGGGAAGAAACCAGACCGCTGGCGATTCCGGTCTGGGTCAATGGCGAATTGGCTGTGCTGGACGAAAACGCAAAATTCCTGATCCCCTTCGAGAACGATTTCGGCAACGTCATCGCCGGGGATTTCCAAGACGTCTTCTGGCTGAACATCAACGACGCCTGGTCACTGGTCAGCCGCAAGGATGGCGTGATCGTGTCCGATTTTTCCGAAAACATGGGACGTCTCCTGCCTGGCGTATTCTGGTTCGGGCAAAACGGCAAATACGGCGTCGTCGATGCGCGCGGCAATGTCCTGCATCCCGCCCGTCATGAGGATTTGTACACCAGCCAGCATGGGGAATATCTTTTCTACCGCGAGAAGGACAAGTACGGCATCCTGTATCCCCCCCAGCAAGAAAATCGTGAAACGAAGAGAAAGACCATGACGCCCGCGCATTATGATGATATCGACTCCGACGCGTGGGCGCGCGATCACGGCGGGCTGGTGCTTGCCCAGCGCGGCAAGGATTCCTGGGTCATCGACCTGAACGCCCGGACGGAACAAAAGGTTCCCTACGCGAAATTTTCCGGCGTCCTGCGCGATGGGCACATCGTCGTCATGACGGAGGCGCGTCAGGATAAGCAGGGTCGGGAAACCGCGCCGGAACGCTACGGTCTTGCGGATGCCCAGGGCAAGCTCGTCGTCCAACTGAAATACGCCTGGCTGGGCGAGCCTTCCGAAGGACACATCGCCTTTCGCGCAAAAAAAGACGGGCCGTGCGGCTATCTGGATTTTTCGGGCAAGGAAGTCCTGAAGGCGCAGTATGTCAGTTGCCGCGCCTTTGGCAAGAAAGGGGCGCTCGTCAGCCAGGAAGGTTCGGACATCAAGGGAAAATATGGCCTGATCGATTTCGCGGGTAACTGGATCGTGCCGCCGAAATACGACTATGCCTATGACAGTGACGTTTTCCCGTCAGGTTTCCTGCCGGGCATAAGTTTTGTTGCCGTGGAGTCTTCCGCGTTTTTTTCTCCGGTCGGGCTGTTCGACACGAACCGGGGTGAGGAAGTCGTGCCGCCCCAGCACCTCCGGTTGCATATCCTGAATGAAAAGCTCCTCTCCTTCGTGCCTGCCAACGCGCCGGTGACCACCATCTGGCTTCTGGGGACGCCAACCCAGGAATCCGCCGCGGGGATCATGGACTGGTCGGGCAAGGTGCTCATCGAGCCACGCGACTTCAATCTTTTTACCCTGGACGCTTCCGGCAAGGCGATTCGCGCCACCAGCAACGGCATTTTCAAGGGCGGACTGCAAGCCATTTATGATCTCGAAGGCAAGGAACTGGCGCGTTTCGGCGCGGCCGGGCCAGGTGATGGCCAAACTTGGCAAACCGCCCGGATCGACCCGGAAGCGGGTCTGATCCTCATCGATCAGCATACGAGCGACGAAGAAAACGGCGAACGCCAGGTACTGCGCGCGGCGTACACTCTGACGGGCAAGCCCCTCTTTCGCATCGAGACCGTCGAATGCGGCGCGGAAGTGCTGGAGGACGGCAAGGGCAAAATCCTCTGGCCGCAGGACGTGACGCCTTATTGCGATTCCTGAGAAGCTGTCCTGAAAAATACCTGGGCGGTGTTTGCTATGCCATTTTCCGGAAAAGACGCATCATGCAGGCGATTCTTGATCACCAGCCACTTTGGACTTCCTTCAGTCTCTTTCTCTCCCTCTTTTTCGTCTTGGCCTTCGAGTTCATCAATGGCTTTCACGATACGGCAAACGCGGTGGCAACCGTCATCTACACCCGCGCCATGTCACCTTACCGCGCCGTATTTCTTTCCGGTTGCTTCAATTTTCTGGGCGTACTGCTGGGCGGCGTTGGGGTAGCCTACGCCATCATTCACCTGCTGCCGGTGGAACTGCTCATCGACGCCAATTCCGGGCGTGGCGCCGTGATGGTGTTCTCCCTTCTCGCAGCAGCCATTCTCTGGAATCTGGGTACCTGGTATTTCGGCATTCCCGCTTCCAGTTCGCATACCCTGATTGGCGCGATTCTGGGCGTGAGTCTCGCCAACGCCCTGCTCAACCACATTCCCGTCGCGGCGGGCGCCAACTGGCAGAAGGCGCTGGAGATCGCGCTCTCCCTCATCCTCTCGCCCCTGTGCGGCTTTGCGCTCGCGGGGCTGATTTTTCTCGGCCTCAAATACTGGAAGCCCGATTCCCCCATGCACAAGACGCCGGAAGCCCGCAAACAGGAGAACGACAAAAAACATCCGCCCTTCTGGAACCGCCTGACCCTCATCTGCTCCTCCATGACGGTCAGCTTCGTGCATGGCTCCAACGATGGCCAGAAAGGCGTCGGTCTTGTCATGCTGGTGTTGATCGGCATTCTGCCGGGACAGTTCGTGCTCGATCTCAACAGCCCGCCCTGGCAGGTCGAGCAGACCCGCGAAGCCGTGCGCTACCTGGATCGCCTCTACCTGAGCCATGCCGACACACTGGAAGATCTACTCGCGCTCAAGCACACGCCCGCGGATGCCAAACCCGATCTCCATCGCTGTGACCCAGGTAAAACCCGCCCTATCCTGCGGGAACTGAACGCTGCCCTCTCCGGCATTTCCGATTTTCGTGAACTGGATGAAAACACGCGCATCCGGGTTCGCCGCCACCTGCTCTGTCTCGATGACGGCGCCAAAAAGGTCATCGCGCAGAAACGGCTGCCAGAGCGGGATGCGGCAAGCCTGACCCGGCTGCGCAAGGATCTCACCACCCCCACCGAATATGCGCCCTGGTGGGTTATTTTCGCCATCGCCAGCGCGCTGGGCGTCGGGACGATGGTCGGCTGGCGGCGCGTGGTGCAAACCGTGGGCGAACGCATTGGCCGGCAGGGAATGACCTACGCCCAAGGTCTGAGCGCGGAAGTCACCGCTTCACTCGCCATCGGCATCGCCAACCTGTTCAGCCTGCCGGTTTCCACTACGCATGTGCTTTCTTCCGGCGTCGCGGGCACCATGGTCGTCAATAAAAGCGGCCTGCAAACCCGCACCGTGCGCAACATCCTGCTCGCCTGGGTGTTTACCTTGCCCATCGCCATTCTGCTCGCGGCCTTTTTCTTCTGGCTGGGAAGCCTGCTGATTTAGCGTGCGGCAAAAAGTAGGCCCCCTGATTTTTGCTGAGGAACTCAACCGTTCAAAAGGGTTGCGCCGAATCTGCCTATCCTCCGCCAAACAAAGCCGCCAGCGCCACGCCCGGTTCCGGCGCGCGCATAAAAGCTTCGCCGACGAGGAAGGCGTTGACGTTTGCGGCTTGCAGGGTTGCCACATCTTCCGGCGCAAGGATGCCGGATTCCGTGACCACTACCCGTTCCTGCGGCACGCGCGGCAGGAGTTCCAGGGTGTGGCGAAGCGAGACCTCAAAGTTGCGCAGGTCACGGTTGTTGATGCCGATGAGTGGTGTTTGCAGGCGCAAGGCGCGTTCCAGTTCGTCGCCATTGTGTGATTCCACCAGCACCGCCATATCCAGTTCCTGTGCCAATCCCTCGAAATCCTGCATCTGACCGTCGGACAAGGCGGCGACGATGAGCAGGATGGCGTCCGCCTCCATCGCGCGGGCCTCGTGGATTTGGTAGGAATCGACCAGAAAATCCTTGCGCAGCACAGGCAGCGCACAGGCGGCGCGGGCGGCCTTCAGGGTTTCGGGTGCGCCCTGAAAATAGCGCGTGTCCGTGAGTACGGAAAGACAGGCTGCCCCATGCGCGGCATAGGAAGCCGCGATGTCGGCGGGATGAAAATCAGGCCGGATGATGCCCTTCGAGGGGCTGGCCTTTTTGATTTCGGCAATCACCGCCGGACGTTTTGCCGCCACGCGGCTCACGAGGGCTTGCGCAAAAGCACGGGGGGGCGGCATATCCCGGGCGCGTGCCTGGACTTCCGCAAGTGGATGACGGACGCGGGATGCCGCGACTTCTTCGACCTTGGTGGCGAGGATTTTTTTGAGAATATCGCTCACGCCGCGAGCTTCCGGTTATGGCGCACGAATTCTTCCAGCTTCGCTTTTGCCGCGCCAGACGCGATCACGGCGCGGGCACGGACGATGCCGTCGGCGATGGAATCGGCAACATTGGCGGCGTAAAGTCCCACGCCGGAATTGAAGGTCACGATGTCGCGGGCGGGGCCGGGCTGGTTGTCCAGCACGGCGCGCAGCGTCTGGATGGATTCTTCCGGCGTTGCCACCTTGAGGTTGCGCGTGCCGGCCATGGAAAACCCGAAATCTTCCGGGTGAATGTTGTATTCGCTGATTCTGCCTTCTTTCAGTTCGCCAACCATCGTGGTTGCGCCGAGGCTGATTTCATCGACGCCGTCCAGTCCATGCACCACCACGACGTGCTTGCCGCCAAGCCGCTCCATGACACGCACGATGATGCCAACGAGATCGGGGTGAAAAACGCCGAGCAGGCTGTTGGGCGCGTCCGCCGGGTTGATGAGGGGGCCAAGGATATTGAAAATCGTCCGCACGCCCATTTCTTTCCTGACCGGGGCGATATTCTTCATCGCCGTGTGAAAGTTGGGCGCGAACATGAAGCCGATTCCGGTGTGGGCAATGCAATCGGCCACCTGTTCGCCGTTGAGCTTCAGGCTTGCGCCCAGGGCTTCAATGGCGTCTGCCGCGCCGGATTTGGAGGAGACGCCGCGGTTGCCATGCTTGGCGACCCGCGCGCCAGCAGCGGCGATCACAAAGGCGCTGGTGGTGGAAATGTTGAAGGTGTGCGAGCCGTCGCCGCCCGTACCTACGATGTCGATGAAATTGTCGTTGGGCGGCGGCACCCTGACCTTGGTTGCCATTTCACGCAACACCGTGGCGGCGGCGGAAATTTCACCGATGGTTTCCTTTTTCACCCGCAGGCCGGTGAGAATGGCGGCGGACATGACGGGCGAAAGTTCCCCGGCCATGATCTGGCGCATGAGAGAAAGCATTTCGTCGTAAAAAATCTCGCGGTGCTCGATGGTGCGTTGCAGGGCTTCTTGCGGGGTGATCATGAAACGTCCTTTTCCAGGAAAATCGAAACGAGGCGTCAAAAAACAGGCGCAAGCCTTCGTTGTTCAGGGGAATCCAGAATCAATGTTTGTTCCTCTACCGTAAAAAATTACGCAACAAATCATGCCCCTGCTCGGAGAGCACGGATTCTGGATGAAACTGTACGCCTTCAACCGCCAGGGTTTGATGACGCACGCCCATGATTTCGCCCTCTTCCGTCCAGGCAGAAACGGCAAGGCATTCCGGCAGGCTTTCCCGCTCCACAGCGAGCGAATGGTAGCGCGTGCAAGCAAGCGGGTTGGGCAATCCAGCGAACACGCCCGCGCCATCGTGTATCACTGGTGAAACCTTGCCGTGCATCAATTTTTTCGCGTGGATGACCTTGCCGCCAAAGGCTTCACCTATGGCCTGGTGTCCCAGACAAACGCCAAGAATCGGAATTTTTCCGGCAAAGGTCTGGATTACCGCAAGGGAAATGCCCGCCTGCGCTGGCGCGCAGGGTCCCGGCCCTATCACCAGATGCGAGGGTTTCAACGCCGCAATCTCGCCCAGACTCACGGCATCATTGCGAAACACCCTGACCTCAACGCCCAGTTCTCCGAAATACTGGACAATGTTGTAGGTAAAGGAATCATAGTTGTCGATCATCAAGAGCATCTTGAGGTATCTCCTTGATTCATCGTAAAACCAACTCCGGTTTGAAACCCCGCCCTTCAGGGCGGTGCGGAAGTTGAAACCCCGGCCTGAAGGCCGGGGCTTCGACCGTAGCCATTGGAGAGGGGATGCCTTTCCAATGGCGTTTGCAACAATCCCGAAATGCGAGGAACGCCTGGAATCAGCGTCCGCCCAGTTTCCGCATTCGTTCGGCGGGCGTGATGATGTCGGTCAGGCGTATCCCGAATTTGTCGTTGACCACCACCACTTCCCCCTGCGCGATCAGGGTGCCGTTGACCAGCACATCCATCGGTTCGCCCGCCAGCGCATCCAGTTCCACCACGGAACCGTGCGCCAGTTGCAGAAGATTGCGGATGGCGATCCGGGTGCGTCCCAGTTCCACCGTGAGTTGCACGGGGATGTCCAGGATCATGTCGAGTTCGCCCATGATGCTGTCGGGTGCGCCGCCGGGGGCGTTGAACGAGGGGAAAATGTTGGCGGGTTGCGCCACGGCTTGCGGTTGTGCCGCTTCGTCGTGCTTGCCCTGCTCGGCCATGGCGGCGGCCCAATCGTCTTCCGCTGCGCCGCCTGTTGCGCTGCCGGCATCGGCGGTGGCCTGTTCGGCCATGGCGGCGGCCCAATCGTCTTCCGCGCCGCCGCCCGCGTTTTCGGCGGGCAACGAAGCGGCGTCCGTGCCGGATTGCGGCGCTTCGAGTGCGTCGTCAGCCATGTTTGTTTTCTCCAGACAAGGGTTCCACATCCGCGTCCATCGCGGTGAAACGTTCCACTTTCAGGGCATATTGCCCGTTTTGCTGGCCATAACGGCATTCCATGATGGCCACTTTGTCCACTTCCACGGAGAGGGTTTCCGGAATTTCGAGCGGAATCACGTCGCCCTCGCGCAGTTTCAGGATTTGCCCCAGGGTGATTTCGCTCTGTCCCAGTTGGGCGACCAGTTCCACCTCGGCATTTTGCAGTTGCCGCCGCAGTTGCCCAACCCAGCGCCGGTCCGAGGAAATCTGGTCACTTTGCATGGTGCTGTGCAGGAGGTCACGGATAGGCTCCAAGGTGGAATAGGTAAAGCAGATGTGCATGTTGGCCGCGATACCGCTGAATTCCAGCGAGAAAGCCGTGGAAATGACAATTTCCGAAGGCGTGGCGATGTTGGCGAACTGTGAATTCATTTCCGAGCGGATATAGCCCATCTTGAGTTCATGAACCGGCTTCCAGGAACGCTCATATTCGGCAAACACCACATTCAGAAGTCCCTGGATGATGCGGTTTTCGGTGGAAGTAAAATCCCGCCCTTCCACCCGCGAGTGAAAGCGCCCGTCGCCGCCGAACATGTTGTCGATGACGAGAAAGACGAGGCTGGGTTCAAAGACGACAAGCCCCGTGCCGCGCAGGGGATTGGCCGTAATCAGGTTGAGGTTGGTGGGCACGACCAGGTTGCGGATGAATTCACTGTATTTCTGCACCTTGATGGGTTCGACCGAAACTTCCACGTTGCGGTGCATGAAATTGAAGAGACCGATGCGGAGACAACGGGCAAAACGCTCGTTGATGAGTTCCAGAGTCGGCATCCGACCCCGGACGATGCGCTCCTGTGTCCCCAGGTTGTAGCTTTTGACGGCATGAGGATCCTCTGGAGCCTTGGCTTCCGGTTCGTCCTCTTCTCCCGTCACGCCCTTCAGGAGGGCGTCGACTTCTTCCTGGGAGAGAAAATCGCTGGCCATGAGTGGAATCTCACTGGATGATGAAGGAGGTAAACAAGACCGAAACGACCGGGTCTTCCTGCCGCTTGCCTTTGACCGGCGGCACGAGGATAGCATTGATTTCCCGCATGATTTCGGCGGCCAGCGCCTCCTTGCCCGCCTTGGGCTTCAAGGCGCTGGCGGTCTTGTTGGCGAGCAGGGCGGAGACATTGTTGCGGATGCGCGGCATCTGCGCCTTGATGAGGGCGTCTGCTTCCGGCGTGTCCAGTTCCAGCGTGATCTTGACTTGCAGGAAGTGTTCATCCGCCGGGTAGAATTCCATCGGCGCGGCGGGGGCGGTGGGATCGTCCTGCGCGGCGCGGGGCGCGGGCGCTTCCGGCATGAGATTCACGGTGAAATCGTCCAGTTCGGAAAAAATGGGCGGCGCGCTCGAATTCCGCTTGGAGGCCGATTTTTTTTCGTCCTGCGCGACGGCTTCGTCCTCTGCGTCGTCGTCGCTATTGGCGTGGTTGCCGGAGATGAGGAAAAACACCACGCCTGCGCCCAGAGCGATCAGGAGGAGTACGACGGAAAGCAGGATGACAAGCAGCTTCATCCGGTTCTTGGGTTTGGCTTCAGTAGCGGGAGGCGTTTCTTTTTCTTTGGCCATGATAACAACCTTGATCAGTGTTTTGCCGGCAATCCATCAGGCGTTGTGTCTTGCATGCGCCTTATGCGAATAAATCCACCCATCCGTCGCCATGCGTGCGGCGGGTAATCGCGCTGGTTTCGGCAGAGCGGTTGAGTATAGCCGCATTTTCGTCTTCCTGGCGGCTGGAATCCCTGCCATTGCCTTGATTTTCTGTCCCGGAAGCCTGTTGTTGTTGCGCCTGGGTACCAACCTGTGTCTCACCGAGTTCGACGCCCGCGCTTGCCAGCATTTCCTTCAGGCGCGGCAGGGCGTCTTCAATGGCCTGACGGGTTTCGGGAGAGGCGACTGTGGCGACAATGTTCGCGGAGGCTTTGTCTGCATCCAGATGCAACCGGATTTGCAACGGCCCCAGGTGTGCCGGGGTGAGATGCAGTTCGACCCGCTGCTCGCCGTTTTTCGTCATCCAGACGATTTTGTCGCCAAAATCCTGCGCCCAGGCCGGACTGTTGACGGGGGTCTGGATGCGTTGTTCGGCTATCGGCTGTCCGCCCGCTTCCGCCGGACGAGGCGTGCTGGCGGCAGACATGACGGCCTGCGCGCTCGCCAGCGTTTCGTTGCCTGCTGCGTTGCCTGCTGTGTTGCCAGACTTGGCAAGCTGTTCAGCAAAATTTTCCGTTGGGACGGTCTGCGTGCCCGCCAGCGTTGCGTTGCCAGATTTGGCGAGCTGTTCAGCAAAACTTTCCGTTGGCGCGGTCTCTTGCGCGGCAAGCGTCACGGCAAATTTTGCCGTCTGCATGACCTTGCTTTCGCCCGTAAGGGAAAGCTCCGCGCCTTGCCGTTGCGCCAGTTCAGGCACTTCTTCCTGACCTTCCAGTGGCGTGAGGGCGCGCATGGTGGCGTCATGACTCATGGGCAGATTCAGGCTGCCGAGAAAGGAAAGGAGCGTGTCGTCCCGGTCACTGTCTTCCGCGCTGTGCGCCTTGATTTCGCGCAACAGGGCGCGCAGGTCTTCCGGCAATAGCGCGAGGCTGGAAAGGGCATCCGCCATGGGCGCGATGCCGTTCGCGGCGATTTCATCGCCGGAGGTTTTCCCGATGATGCGGTTGAAGAGATCGCCAAAATCGCCGCCGGAACTTGCCGCCGCGCCATTGGCCGGCGTGGCGGCAAGCGGATTGCCGAGGCTGGCGGAAACGAGTTGGATACTCATGGTGGAATGCTCCGCAAAAGAAGGGGTCTGGCCTGATGAAGCAAAGGCCGTGCCTGCCGCGAAGACGGATTTTCAGGAAGGCCGACTGGATTGCCACGGCCTGCGGCGCTCGCCTTTGACGAGGGATTTGGGGAACAAGGGTGGGGGCGAAAGATTTTTCGCCCCCACGGTGACGGAAGAACCAGCGCGAAACCGTATCACATCCCGCGTTCAGAATCGATACCGCGCCGTCAGCATGAAGTTGCGCGGTTCGCCGTAGACGTTCGTGCCGCTCGTGGCGGAACTGATGCTCCGGTAATAGGTCTTGTCGAACAGGTTGTTCACGTTCAACTGGATGTCCAGATGCTTGTCGAACTGGTAGCCCGCCATCAGGTTTGCGACCGCGTAGGCGTCCTGCCGGGAATGAAAGCCCGTGCGTTTGAAATAGATGTCGCTTTGCCAATTGACGCCGCCACCCACGCGCCAGGGGCCGTAGCGGTAGGTGGTGAAGAGTTTTATCTGATGGCGCGGCAATTCGGTGCTGGCGCGTTGCCCGACGTTGGCGGGATTGGCGTCCTTTCGAGTTTCCTTGTCGACAAAGGTATAGCCCGTGCCCAATTGCCAGTTGGGGGTAATCGCGCCCTGGATTTCCAGATCGACGCCCTGGCTTCTGACCAGACCCGCTGCCCGGTAGCAACTGATGGCCGGATAGGAGGGGCAGACGCTTTGATCGTCCAGGCGCATGGCGAGTTTTTCCTGATCGATTCGGAACAGGGCGGCGCTGGTGTTCAGCGCGCCGTCGAAATATTCGCCCTTGACGCCGATTTCGTAATTCTTGCCGACGACGGGATCGAGCAGGCTGCCGGAGACATCGTAATTGTTCTGCGGCTGGAAGATGTCGGTATAACTGGCGTAGATCGAATGGCGGGCGTCCAGATCGTAGATCAGACCCGCGTATTGGGTCAGGTTGTGGCTGACCTTGTAATTGGTTTTCGCTGTGAGGGTCTCGTTTTCAAACTCGTACCAGTCGAGCCGCGCCCCCAGGATGAGTTTCAAAGGGTCGGCCAGATGGAGGCGAGTGGCGAAGTAAGCGCCGGTTTGCTCCTCGTCGGTACGCAAAACCCAGCGGCGTGGGTTGATTACCGGAACAGGAGCGTCGTGATTCCAGTGGAAAATATCCATGCCGA
>JAISWQ010000017.1 GCA_031271025.1 Zoogloeaceae bacterium
CTTGGCATAAAATCCTTCGCTGACAGTAAATTTGACGTACCAAAAATGAAAAAACCACACCTCAACACAAATGACTCGCTTCACTTATCTCGCAGGGCAAGCGTTTTGCAAAAGGCTCAGTTATAATGCGCGCAATTTGTGAACCACTATGATAGTTCTTTTCTTCTAATGCTGAATCAATGAGTAAATCCATTTAAGTCACCCTTCACCGCCGCCGACAAATGGCTCGGCGTATTTTGTGATTGTCGTTCCTAAGCCGGACGGGTATAGGCGGCGTATCTCCTCCAGTATCTGAGCCTTGCCTCCCGCCCATTTTACGAAGGGCTTGACAGGCAAGCATTCAAGTGGTTGAAAACGTAAGCTCCTTGCATCATCAGGCTTTGTCGCTGTATTCAGCTTCATCGATCCTGTTTTCTGAACACAGGATTGCAACTCGCCTCTGCGAGATCCCCCATTGCTCAGATGTTTCTTTGGCTGTCATAAAGTCCATACCAGACCCTCCTGTCAATCTTTTGTTATTATATTCGCGATCTGGAACTTTGTCAATATGAGTTTTTGCAAAACCCCAAACAGTTGGGTGCTGAACAGAAAAAAAGAAGAAGCAGGCGGCCATTTCTGGCATGATATGGGTATCGAATCTGATGATCATAACGCTCGCCCATGAATACAACCCCTCGTGAACTTTTGCTGCAACGTGGCATGTTGTCCAACACGAATTGCTTCCCGGACTGCGGCGCGACCTGCCGGGCGGAAAAACGACACACCTGGCATAAAATTCTTCGCTGACAGTAAATTTGACGACCCAAAAATAAAAAACCACCCCTCAACGTAAATGACGCGCTTCACTTGTCGTGCAGGGGAAGTGTTTTGCAAAAGGCTCGATTTGATACCTGATTGCCGTTTGGAAAACAAAGTGATTTTCGTTCTCCTAGTTTTTGGAGTTTAAATATTCGATAACTTTTTTGACTTCCTGCCATTTTGGACATTGGATAACTTTCGCCACAACAAATCCTTCAGGGATCGGAAGTGGTTCTTCTTTTTTTTCATCCAATCGTTTCATTTCTCCGTGCGCCCAGTCAATCGCTTTTCCCTTTCCCTCCCTTTCCGCTTTCATCAAAATCAATAATGAAACACGACGCTCTCTACCAACAGATAGCTTGATCGTTGTGTTTTGTAAATCAGGAAGCAATGCCTCGTACAATATATCTTCAGAAGTGTAACGAAGAAGTTCTGGGATAACCGTTTCTTTTAACGCCATATGAAAAAAAAGAAGGCGTTCCTCAAACTCTTTCATATTTTTAAACTTTTCACAATCATGCGTTATTCTTTTATCGACTCCATGAAGAGTCCCTCCAATAATGGGAAGGGGATAAAATCCTTTTTGTATTTCTTTTTACGGGATAAGAAAGAGAGGATAAAATTTTTCGCTTGCCTCTATAGACGCGCCTCCTATATATGAAATAATGCCGTCGCTGTACTTGGTAACCCCCAGATTGCAATTGACTTTCGTCCATCCCATATCACAAGCCCAGAAGCACGAATCGTGAATCTCCGTTTTTTAAAAAACCATTTTCTTTGAACAAAGGATCAAGATGATCAATAATCATTTGCCGTAGGTTTTTTCTCTCTATTTTGAAATCCATCTTTTTATCCTCCTGCACTATAGAGCCTTTTGCAAAACCCCAAACAGTTGGGTGCTGAACAGCAAAAAAAAAGAGGCGGGCGGCCATTTCCGGCATGATATGGGTAGCGAATCCGATGATCATGACGCCCGCCCATGAATACTATCCCTCGTGAACTTTTGCTGCAACGTTGGCATGTTGTCCAGCACGAATTGCTTCCCGGATTGCGGCGCGAAATCACCCTGACGCCGAAGCTGGAGCGCGTTATTCATACGCTGGAGGTGGCGCGCGTCGAGGCATTCAGTTTGTCCAGATACGCGGGCACGGGGCGTCCGCCACGTCGCTGCGCGCTTCGCAATGACGATGACGGGGAGGTCGCGCCAAAAAAACCAGAAATCGGAAACAGCGTCCCGGAGCTTCCCTTCCCTCAGCGCCGCTTCTCCAGATACCTCTGTCCCGGCAGCGGCTCGAAGAGGGCGGCGATGTCGGCTTCGCTGAATTTCACCTCGCTCTTCTGACCCTCCGAGAGAATGCCTGCCGCGAGTTCCGCCTTGTGTTCCTGCAAGGCGAGGATTTTTTCCTCGATGGAACCCGCCGCGATGAGCTTGTAGACAAAGACCGGCTTGTCCTGCCCCAGCCGGTGGGCGCGGTCGGTCGCCTGGTTTTCCACCGCCGGATTCCACCAGGGATCGTAGTGGATCACGGTATCCGCCGCCGTGAGATTCAGCCCCACCCCGCCCGCCTTGAGACTGATGAGAAAAACCGGAACCTCGCCATTCTGGAAGGCCGCCACCGGCGCTTCGCGGTCGCGCGTGGCGCCATCCAGCCGCACATGGCACAGGCTGGCCTCGTCCAGCACCGTTTCGATCAGATCCAGCATACTGGTGAATTGGGAAAAAAGGAGAACGCGCCGCCCTTCCGCCACCAGTTCCGGCAACATGTTCATCAGCAGATCCAGCTTGGCGCGTTCCTTCACCCGCTGCGCCACCGGCAATTTGACGAGGCGCGGATCGCAGCAGACCTGCCGCAGCTTGAGCAGGGCATCGAGAATGACAATCTGGCTGCGCCGGAAACCCTGACGGGCAATTTCCGAGCGCACTTTTTCATCCATCGCCACGCGCACGGTTTCATAGAGATCGCGCTGTCCCCCTTCCAGTTCCACGGTGCGCACGATCACCGTCTTGGGCGGCAGTTCGGTGGCCACCTCGTCCTTTTTGCGGCGCAGGATGAAAGGACGCAGCCGTCGCGCCAGCAGGTCACGGCGCAGAATATCCCCCTGTTTTTCAATGGGATTGCGCCAAAGCCGGGTAAAGCGTTTGCTGTCATCGAGAAACCCCGGCAGCAGGAAATCGAATTGCGCCCAGAGTTCGCCCAGATGGTTTTCCAGCGGCGTTCCGGTGAGGCAAAGCCGGTGTTGCGCCTGCAACTGGCGTACCACCATCGCCCCCTTGCTGCGGAAATTCTTGACGGTCTGCGCCTCGTCCAGAATCAGCATGTGGTATTCGTATTTGCCCAGTTCCTCGCCATCCCGCCAGAGCAGGGGATAGGTGGTCAGCGCCATGTCGCACTCCGGCAATTCGGCAAAACGTTCCCTGCGATCCTTGCCGTGCAGGCAAAGCACCCTGAGATCGGGGGCGAAGCGTTCCGCCTCGCGCCGCCAGTTGAAAACCAGCGAGGTGGGCAATACGATCAGCGCGGGTTTGTCGAGCCGTCCCGCTTCCTTTTCCAGCAGCAGATGCGCCAGCGCCTGCGCCGTTTTACCCAGTCCCATGTCGTCGGCGAGAATGCCCGCCAGTTCCTGCTCGCGCAGGTATTGCAGCCAGGCAAGGCCGGTACGCTGGTAATCGCGCAGTTCAAGCTGGAATCCCTTGGGCGGCACGACATCCCGCACTCCCTTGCTCGCCTTCAGGCGTTCGGCCAGCGCCACAACCGCGTCCGGCCCTTTGAATTGCCACCGCCCCTGCTCCTGCAAGGCGTCCAGCCGCGCCGCGTCCCAGCGTGACAGACGCAGGGTTTCATCCCCTTCGCGGTAGCCATCGAAAAGGTCGATCAGCATCCGCGCGATGGGTTTCAGGCGTTCCGCCGTCACCCGTATCCGCCGTCCGTCTTCGGCCTTCAGCGTCACCGTTTCGTCTGCCGGAATGTTGCTGAGTGCCAGCGCATCCAGCCAACGGGAATCCTTCTGGAAAAGATTGGCGAGGAGCGGCGCCAGCGACAGACGTTCGCCTGCCACCATCACCCCCATATCCAGCGAAAGCCAGCCGCCTTCCGCTTCGTCCACGTCGGCGTGCCAGGCATCCACTTCCAGGTAATGGTGGCGAAAATCGACATCAAAAACGATCTGCCAGCCCGATTGTTCCAGTGTGGGGCGCACGTTCGCCATGAACTCCGGCCACGCTTCTTCCGAATCCAGTCCATACGCGCCCCTGAGCGGCGAAATGTCGGAAGCCCAGATCGGGAGGTGCATGGGCAGCTTCCTGAATCCCGCCAGATTCAGCAGATGCGTCAGGCGCGTTTCCGCCACGCGATCGCGCTCGACACGGACGATTTCGCCGCCCGGCAGCGTGAGATAGTCACGGGTTTCGTCCGGCGCGATCCGCGCGTCACCATAGCAGAATTCGACCGTCGCATAATCGAACATCATCTGCTCATAGCTGTGCGGATAATCCCGCCAGGAATGCATTCCGTAGATTGGGACGCAATCCAGCCGCAACCGTCCCCGCGGCACGTCGGCAATGACCCGGCATCCCGCGCCGGGATCGGTTACGGGGCGGGGCGCATTCGGGGCCACCTCGGCAAGCGCCTCTGCCACCAGCACGGCTTCCTGCGTGGAAAGAGGCGGCAGAGCCAGCAGTTTCGTTGCCAGGGCAGGCGGCAGGGCAATGTCCAGCCGTCCGATTTCCCCCGCGTTGGCATCCAGATACCAGGGGGGCGACACCGGCAAGGGGCGCGCGTCCTTGACCTCGATTTCCGGGTATTGCGCGGCATCGCCCGTCAGCTTCCAGACGATACGCCCGGAGCGTTCCCCGCCATCTTCCAGCAGCAATCCGGGATGCGAAGCCACAAACAGGCGTTCGCTCGCCAGCAGCATTTCCAGCAGCGCGCCGGAATTCTCCCCCTTCAGATGCACGCCATATTGATAGGATTCGCTGTCGTAGCCATTTTGCCGCGCCAGCTTCCAGAGCTGGCGCAGGATGGGCAGATCTTCCTCCGCCACGAACTGTGGCGGCACGATCATGGCGCGCTCTGTCAGCACCCAGCTTTTGGCCGTTTCCGGCGCGCTGCCCTTCAGGATGTCGATGCGCACGACATCGCCCGGACGCAAGCGCAGACAATAGTAAAGGCGAGTGGTACGGCGCGTGCTGCGTTTGCCGTCACGGTGCTGCTCCACCGCCTGCGACAGATGGCGCAGATCGGTGAGCCAGGAAAGCACGCCGGGGGAAACGGCTTCTTTTCTGTCCTGCCGCTCACGATCCCGCAGCAAATCCAGCAGGGCGGCCGCCACGTGTTTGCATTCGCCCCCTAGCGGACAGGAGCAAGCCGTTTTCTGGATCGTCCCCATTACAGAAAACAGCACCGACACCCGGTAGGGCTGTCTGGCCGTGCCGCGCACCGTGGCTTTGAAGTAGGGCAGGGAAAGGCTGTAGGTTTCAACCCGATCCTGCTGGCGATAGACCTCGCCGCGTTCGACGACGGCAAGCCCCAGGCGTTGTATCAGATCCTCGCGGGTATAGTGTATGGCCTTTTCTGCCATCACAGGTTCCTCAAGGGCGGCAGCGCCAGAGGCAACCAGAGCGCCAGCGCGATCAGGGCAAGCAGCAGGACGATGAGTTTGAGCCAGCGATTCTGCCGCCGCTGTCCGGCTTCCAGCCGTTCCAGACGCGCCCCCACAAGTTCCGCGCCCGGCGCGTTGGCCAGCGCCTGATGCGCGAGACGCGGGAGTTGCGGCAGGGTTTTCGCCCATTGCGGCGCTTCATGTTTGAGACTTCTCAGGACGCCGCGCCAGCCCAGTTGCTCGCTCATCCAGCGTTCCAGAAAAGGCTTGGCGGTTTTCCAGAGATCGAGATCGGGATCGAGTTGCCGCCCCAGCCCTTCTATATTGAGCAGGGTTTTTTGCAACATCACCAGTTGCGGCTGAATTTCCACCTGGAAGCGGCGACTGGTCTGGAAGAGGCGCAGCAAGACCTTGCCGAAGGAAATGTCTTTCAGCGGACGATCGAAGATCGGCTCGCAGACCGAGCGGATCGCCGCCTCGAATTCGTCGATGCGGGTATCCGCCGCCGCCCAGCCGGATTCGACATGATTTTCTGCCACCTGCTTGTAATCGCGGCGAAAAAAGGCGAGGAAATTACGGGCGAGATAATCCTTGTCGGTCTCGCTCAGGGTGCCGACGATGCCAAAATCCAGCGCGATATAGCGCCCATCCGGGTGCACGAAAATGTTGCCGGGGTGCATGTCGGCATGGAAAAAACCATCGCGGAAAACCTGGGTGAAAAAAATCTCCACCCCGGCGGAAGAAAGGCGGGAGAGATCAATGCCCGCCGCCCGCAAATCGCCGGTGCGGGAAATTGGAATGCCGTGCATTCGCTCCATCACCATCACCGTGGGAGTGCACCAATCCCAGAAAACTTCCGGCACGATGAGCAGATCCGAACCCGCAAAATTGCGCCGCAACTGGGTGCAATTGGCGGCCTCGCGCATCAGATCGAGTTCGTCGCGCAGATACTTGGCAAACTCCGCCACCACCTCGCGCGGTTTCAGGCGCTTGCCATCCGCCCAGCCTTTTTCCAGCAGGACGGCGGCGGCGTCCATCAGGGCAAGGTCATGCTCGATGACCGCCTGCATGTCGGGACGCAGGATTTTCACCGCAACCTCGTGTCCGCCCGCCGACGCCGGCAAGCGGGCGAAATGAACCTGGGCGATGGAGGCGGACGCAACCGGCTCCGGGTCGAATTCCGCGAAGATTTCCGCTGCGGGCTTGCCGTAGGCTTTGGCAATTTCGGCCAGCGCCAGTTCCGAGGCAAAAGGCGGCACCCGATCCTGCAAGCGTGCCAGTTCGTCGGCGAGATCCGGCGGCAGCAGATCGCGCCGGGTGGAAAGCATCTGTCCGAACTTGACGAAAATAGGTCCCAGATTTTCCAGCGCCTGCCGCAGGCGCTCGGCGCGCGGACGGGAAAGGTCACGCCAGAACTGAAGCGTATTGAAAAGCCGCGCCAAAACCTGTAGGCTCCCCTCCGGTTTCAGGCTCAACAACATCGAATCCAGCCCGTAACGGCTGGCAATCGAACAGATTTTGAGCAGGCGGAAAAAATGCATGACAAAGAGAAAAAACAGCGAAAGGCGGAAGTCTAGCCGATTTTTTCCAGATCTGCCGTCCGTGCTGCGCGCAAATCGTGAACAGTTTCTGACAATGCGCAACTTCTGGGTTAAAATGCGTGGTCTTGCGCAGGTGGCGAAACAGGTAGACGCACTGGATTTAGATTCCAGCGCCGCAAGGCGTAAGGGTTCAAATCCCTTCCTGCGCACCATGAGGGTTTGCGGTTTTAAAGATGCAATCAAAAGTGGCGGTTCGGTTTTCTGGAACGTTGGAGTACCCCCAGGGCGCTGGGAAAGCCACAGCCCCCTCCCCTCGTAATGACAAGGAGAGGGGTTTTATCCACCTCTTTGATAATTACACCCGTTTTCAAGACCATTGTTGGTGAAAGAAAGACCCTTTCCAGCAGACGCCCTGTAACGCCCCGCAAACAATGCCCTTCAATCTGCCCATTCTGCTCACCTGGCTGCGTATCGTTGCGATTCCGCTCCTGGTGCTGGTGTACTACCTGCCGGGCGCCTGGTTGCCGCTGCCGGAGCGCAATCTCATCGCCACACTGCTCTTCATCGCCGCCGCCGTTACCGACTGGCTGGATGGTTTTCTCGCGCGGCGCTGGAACCAGACTTCCGCTTTCGGCGCTTTTCTCGACCCGGTCGCGGACAAACTCATCGTCACCACCGCACTCATCGTGCTGGTGGAACTCGATCGTACCCATGCCGCCGTGGCCGCCATCATCATCGGGCGGGAAATCACCATTTCCGCGCTGCGGGAATGGATGGCGAAAATCGGCGCGGCGAAAAACGTGGCTGTCTCCATGATCGGCAAGATCAAGACCACCGCACAGATGATCGCCATCGTCCTCCTGCTTTTGGGCTCCCCTGCCACCTTGCCGGGCTGGGCGTTGTTGAAACCCGTTTTCGGCCCGCTGCCCGTGACCTTCGTCGCGGACTGGCTGCCGTTGACCGGTACGCTTCTGCTCTGGATCGCGGCCTTGCTCACGCTCTGGTCCATGGGCTATTACCTGCGTCGCGCCTGGCCAGAAATCGCGCGCCAGACGGAAGAATCCACATGAGCGCCCCCCGCTGCCATGCCTTGGTTCCGGCCGCGGGCGGCGGCACACGCTTCGGTGGAAAGACGCCCAAGCAATACCTGTCGCTTCTGGGACGCCCTCTGATTTGGCACGCGCTGGCGGTACTCTGCGCGCACCCGCGTATCGACCGGGTGTGGGTCATCATCGCGCCTGACGATGTTTATTGGCAAACCCCGGAATGGCGGGATTTGTGGCTGTCGCTGGGCCCCGGTCTGGAAGTCATCGCCTGCGGCGGGGAAAGCCGCGCGGCCAGCGTGGCAAACGGCATCGCCGCCGCCGCAACGGCTGTCGCGCCGGAAGACTGGGTGCTGGTGCACGACGCCGCGCGTCCCTGCCTTTCCGCCGCGATGCTGGATCGACTGCTGGACACGCTCATCGACGATCCGGTAGGCGGCCTGCTCGCCGTGCCGCTGGCAGATACCCTGAAGCGCGCCAACGCGGACGGGCGCGTCGCGGAAACCCTGCCCCGCGCCGGACTCTGGCAGGCACAGACCCCGCAGATGTTCCGCTATGGTCTGCTGGAAAAGGCGCTGGCCGCGCATCCAGACGTCACCGACGAGGCGGGCGCGATGGAGGCGGCAGGTTTCGCCCCGTGTCTGGTGGAAAATTCCGCAACCAACCTGAAAGTCACCTTTCCGGCGGATTTGACGCAAGCGACGTGGATTCTGCACGGCAGGAGCGCCGCCGAATGAGCCGCGCCCGGATCGTTCCCTTCCGCGTGGGCCAGGGTTACGACGTACACCCGCTCGTGCCGGGGCGAAAACTCATTCTGGGCGGCGTGGAAATCCCCTTCGACAGGGGACTGCTCGGCCATTCCGACGCCGACGCCCTGCTGCACGCCATTACCGACGCGCTTCTGGGCGCGGCGGGTCTGGGGGACATTGGCCGCCATTTTCCTGATGCCGATCCACAGTTTTCCGGCGCGGACAGCCGGATGCTGCTGCGCGCCGCGCTGGAACGGGTACGGCAATCCGGCTGGCAACCGGCCAATATAGACGCCACCCTGATCGCGCAACAGCCCCGCCTCGCGCCCCATATCCCCGCCATGCAAACCACGATTGCCGCCGATTTGGGCTTGCCGCCCGACGCCGTCAACATCAAGGGCAAGACCAACGAAAAGCTGGGCTATCTGGGACGCAACGAAGCCATCGAGGCGCAGGCGGTCGTGTTGCTTTTGCGTAACCCCTGACAGAGCGCGTCATGTCTGTTCCAGGCATGTCCTTGTTGCGTGTGCCGCGCTCAAATTCAATACTCTGTCATGTAAAGGGCGGAAAGAGAGCGCAAAAAGGCCCGCCGTAGCGGGCCTGAATGCTTGATTTCGTGGCTCCCCGACCTGGGCTCGAACCAGGGACCTACGGATTAACAGTCCGGCGCTCTACCAACTGAGCTATCGAGGAAGCGAGGGCGCGGATTCTAGCAATGCGGACAAGAGGTGTCAACCAAAATCGTATAGCTATCAGGGACTCTCGCACGGTGTCGGCGCGACGATTCGGAACGAAGCGCGTCGGGGATCTCTGTCCGTCCATTCTTTTTCCTTTACCGTTTTTTACAACAGACTTCCCAGCCACTTCTCTGCTTCCGCTGCCAACATGGGGTTGCGTTTTGCCCAATCCGCAAACTGGTCTTCCCCAATTTTCGGGATGGCGAAATATCTGGCTTCCGGGTGCGCGAGATAAAAACCGGCGACAGCGGCAGCCGGATTCATGGCGCAGGATTCGGTGAGTGTCATGCCGATACGGGATTCGGCTTCCAGCAGGCGGAAAAGTTCGCGCTTGGCGGAATGATCGGGACAGGCGGGGTAACCGGGAGCAGGGCGGATACCGGTATAGCGTTCCGCAATCAGACCTTCGTTATCCAGATTTTCCGCCCCGGCATAGCCCCAATAATGGCGGCGCACCTCGCGGTGCAACCACTCGGCGGCGGCTTCGGCGAAGCGATCGCTCAAGGCTTTCAGGAGGATGGCATTGTAATCGTCCTGCGCGGCCTTGAAGGCTTCACCACGTTCGCTCGCGTCTGCCACCGCCACCGCGAACAAGCCCGCCCAATCGGGAATGCCGGAATCCTTTCTCGCCACGAAATCGGCAAGCGCGAGATTCTGCCGTCCCGGCGGCTGTTTGTGCTGCTGGCGCAACCCAACCCAGCGCCCCTTGACCACACGGCGGCTTTCGTCCTCGTAAAAAAGGATGTCCTCGTTTTCGCTGGCGGCAGACCAGAGCGCGAACACCCCTTTGGCTTCCAGCCAGTTTCCAGCGACGATTTTTTCCAGCATGACCTGGGCGTCCGCGTGAAGTTGCCGCGCCGTTTCGCCGACCTTTTCGTCTTGCAGGATGTTGGGAAAACGTCCCGCCAAATCCCAGCTCCAGAAGAAAGGCGTCCAGTCGAAGACCCGGATGAGTTCATTCAGATCGAAACGAATGTCCCGCAAGCCGGTTTCACGTGGAACACGCGGACGGTAATTCTGGTTCCACGTGAAACCATTGGCACGGGCTTCCGTGAGTGATACCAGGGTCGCCCCCTTTCTTCCGGCATGTTGCGCGCGCAGCGTTTCGTATTCCTGCGCAAGTTCAGCGCAATAGGCGCCTTGTTGTTCGGTCGATAAAAGTTTGGTGACGACACCCACCGCGCGGGAAGCGTCCGAAACATGCACCACCACGCCATCCGTGTAATCCGGGGCAATCTTGACCGCAGTGTGGGCGCGGCTGGTGGTCGCGCCGCCAATTATCAAGGGCAGGGAAAACCCCTGACGCTGCATTTCCGCCGCAACGTGACGCATTTCTTCCAACGAAGGCGTAATCAGGCCAGAAAGGCCAATGGCCTGTGCTCCGTGTTCCTTCGCGGCTGCCAGAATCTTTTCGCAGGGCACCATCACGCCCAAATCCACCACTTCATAACCATTGCAACCCAAAACAACCCCGACGATATTCTTGCCAATGTCGTGCACATCCCCCTTGACTGTGGCGATGATGATTTTCCCCTTGCTCGCCACGCCGGTTTTCAGTTTTTCCGCCTCGATATAGGGAATCAGATGCGCGACGGCCTGTTTCATGACACGGGCGGATTTCACCACTTGCGGCAGAAACATCCTGCCCGCGCCAAAGAGATCGCCCACCGCGTTCATGCCGCGCATCAGCGGGCCTTCGATTACCGCGATCGGCGGTTTACCCGCGGCTTCCAGCGCCGCGCGGATTTCTTCGGTATCGGTCACGACAAATTCCGTGATGCCCTTAATCAGCGCATATTCCAGCCGTTTTTCCGCCGATTCCTCGCGCCATTCCAGATTCGCCGTGCCAGCCTTGACAATATGACCTTCCTTCACCGTCTGGGCAAATTCAACCAGGCGTTCCCCTGCATCCGGACGGCGATTCAGAACCACATCTTCCACCCGCGTGCGCAGTTCCGGCTCCAGATCATCGTAGATGCCCAACATTCCAGCATTCACGATGCCCATGCTCATTCCCACGCGAATCGCGTGATAGAGAAAGACCGTATGGATCGCTTCCCGCACCAGGTCATTGCCGCGAAAGGCAAAGGAAACATTGGAAACACCGCCGGAAATTTGCGCATGGGGCAAATTGGCGCGAATCCAGCGCGTCGCCGCGATGAAATCCACTGCATAGTTGTCATGTGCCTCGATGCCGGTGGCAATGGCAAAGACATTGGGGTCGAAAATGATGTCCTGCGGCGGAAAACCCGCGCCGACAAGCAAATCATAGGCGCGTTTGCAAATGCCGGTCTTGCGTTCCAGCGTATCGGCCTGACCGGCTTCATCGAAAGCCATCACCACGACAGCCGCGCCATAGCGTTGCGCCAATGCCGCGTGGCGAAGAAAGGCCGTTTCCCCTTCCTTCAGGGAAATGGAATTGACGATCCCCTTGCCCTGCACACATTTCAATCCGGCTTCGATCACCTCCCAGCGCGAGGAATCCAGCATGATCGGCACCCGCGCGATGTCCGGTTCGGAAGCGACAAGATTCAGGAATTTTTCCATTGCGGCGACAGAATCCAACATCGCCTCATCCATATTGATGTCGATCACCTGCGCGCCGTTTTCCACTTGTTGTCGCGCCACCACCAGCGCGTCATCGAAACGTTCTTCCAGAATCATGCGCGCAAAGGCTCGGGAACCGGTTACGTTCGTCCGCTCGCCAACATTCACATAAAGACTCTGCGAGCCAACATTGAAGGCTTCCAGACCGGAAAGACGCAACTGTGGTTCAATCACCGGTCTTACACGCGGTGGAATATTGGCGACGGCCTGCGCGATTGCGGCAATATGCGCGGGCGTGGTACCGCAACAACCGCCAACGATGTTGACGAAGCCATGTCGCGCCCAGTCGGCGATTTCCGTCGCCAGTTGCTCCGGGGTTTCATCGTAGCCAGTCGGACTCAGGGGATTGGGCAGACCAGCATTGGGATGGGCGGAAACAAAACAGTCGCAGACACGGGCAAGTTCCATCACATGCGGACGCAAATCCCTGGCGCCCAACGCACAGTTGAGGCCAAAGGAAAGCGGACGAATATGTGCCAGCGAATTCCAGAAGGCTTCCGCCGTCTGCCCGGAAAGCGTTCGCCCGGAAGCATCCGTGATCGTGCCGGAAATCATCACGGGCCAACGCCGTCTGGCGCGGGCAAAAAACTGTTCCAGCGCATAGAGCGCCGCCTTGGCATTCAGGGTATCGAATATCGTTTCGACCAGTAAAATGTCCGCGCCGCCTTCGGCCAGACCCGTGATCGCTTCAAAATAGCTTTCTGTCAACTGATCGAAACAAACGTTGCGCGCGGCGGGATCGGCGACGTCCGGTGAAATCGAAGCCGTGCGGGAAGTCGGCCCCAGCACCCCGGCAACAAAACGCGGCTTGGCCGGATTTTTTGCCGTTACGGCATCGCACAGTTCGCGGGCAATTTTCGCGCCGACGAAATTGAGTTCGTAGGTCAACTCGGTGAGGTTGTAATCCGCCTGTGAAACAATCGTCGCGTTGAACGTGTTGGTTTCCAGAATATCCGCGCCCGCTTCCAGATACTGCGCATGTATTTCGCGGATGACATCGGGACGGTTGAGGTTCAACAAATCGTTGTTGCCCTTCACGTCATGCGGATGATCACGCAGACGCTCGCCCCGGTAATCGGCTTCCGTGAGATCGTAACGCTGGATCATCGTTCCCATCGCCCCGTCCAGTACCAGAAGGCGTTGCTGCAGAAGCGCGGAAAGCTCGGCGCTGCGATCGGTGAAAAACATGACAAGACTCCGGAAAGCAGAAAAAGGAAAGACAGTTATTTTCCCTTGAAAGCTTCATCTGACAAAGGGAAAAAGCGTCTTGCGCGCTGGGGAAAATACTGTGGAAAAAAACCGGACGAACTGTGGAAAAATCATCCAGATAACGATGGGGGAAAATTCATCCCGAATGCTCCAACAATCCTGAAAGCAGGTTCCCTTTCCCAGGAAAATGGTTCAATTCACTGATTTTGAAGTTTTTTTTCATGCTTTCCCCAAAAGACTTCCTGACTTTGTAGTTAACGTTTTTGTATACAGATAAAAACAAGAAGGAAGTTGCCTGCACGGACAAACAGGTGAAAAAAAACTTGTATCTGCAGAACAGAGCGGGAAAGAGCATATTCAGCGGGAAATACGCTCAGCTTTTGTTTTCCTGTTTTTTTTGCCGCGCGTGCAATCGCGCGTAATGGCCATTTTGCGCGAGCAGGTCGACGTGCGTGCCACGTTCGACGATGCGCCCACCGTCCATCACCAGAATCAGGTCGGCGCGCTCGATCGTGGAGAGGCGATGCGCGATTACAAGTGTGGTGCGTCCGGCCATGACGTTTTCCAGCGCGGACTGGATGTGACGTTCGGATTCGCTATCCAGCGCCGAGGTGGCTTCGTCCAGAATCAGCAACGGCGCGTCTTTCAGGAGGGCGCGCGCGATGGCGAGCCGTTGCCGCTGTCCGCCAGAAAGCATGACGCCGTTTTCGCCGACTTTCGTCTGGAAACCCTGTTCCAGCTTTTCGATGAATTCCAGCGCGAAAGCATCCCCGGCGGCCTTTCGGATGTCGGCTTCCGGGCATTCGGCGAGATCGCCATAGGCGATGTTGTTGCGTACCGTGTCGTTGAAAAGATTGACCTGTTGCGTCACTAGCGCGATGTGGCGGCGCAGATTGCGGAGCTGGTAGGCGCGAATATCCACACCATCGAGCAGAATTTCGCCTTCCTGATAGGCGTAAAAGCCGGGAATCAGGCTGGCGAGCGTGGATTTGCCGCTGCCGGAACGTCCCACCAGCGCCACCATTTGCCCCGGCTCGATGCTGAAATTCAAATCCTCCAGAACCGGCGTGGTCTTGCCCGGATAGCAGAAAGTCAGATGCCGCACCTCTAGCCGTCCTTCAACCCGCTCGCGCGTGAGCGTGCCCGTATCCGGTTCCGGCGTTTCGTCCAGTTGCGCGAAAATGCTCTCCGCCCCGGCGATGCCTTTCTGAATGGTGGAACTCACTTCGGAAAGCTGGCGTATGGGTTTCGGCAACAATCCCGCCAGCGTGATGTAGGCAACCAGTTCCCCCACAGTGGCGTCACTGCGCAGCAGGAGCACAAGATAAAGCAACAGGCCCATCGCGGCGTAAATCACAAGTTGCAGCGTGGGTGTGTAGATGGCGGAAACGCGCGTCATGCCCAGTTGTTTTTTTGTGTTTTCCGCGCTCGCCTTGCGAAAGCGGACGCGCTCGTAAGGCTCGCCGCCAAAGCTGCGCACGACCCGGTAACTCTGGATGGTTTCCGAGGCCACATGCGTCAGATTGCCCATCGCCGCCTGGATTTTCTCGCTCTGTTTCCTGAATCTGCGGCTCACGCCGACGACCATCAGGGCGATCAGGGGCAGGACCGCCAGCATGACCAGGGTCAGCTTCCAGTTCATGAAAAGCAGGGTAGCAAAGAGGAAAATCACCGTCATGCCTTCGCGGATCATCACCTTGATCGCATCGGTCGCCGCGCCTGTGACCATCGTCACGTTGTAGGTGATGCGCGAAATCAAATGCCCGGAATTGTGCTGATCAAAATAACGGTTGGGCAGGGTCAACAGATTTTCAAAGAGCGCCACGCGCAGGTCATTGACCAGCGACAGTGTGACTCGCGCCAGAAAAAAATTGCCCAGAAAGGAACCTATGCCCTGAAAGAGCGCAATCAGCACCAGCAGGAGCGGCACGGCAAAGAGCAATTGCAGATTGGCAATCCAGTCCCAGGGCGCGTTGGGAAAAAGCCGGGCCTCCGGGGTCATGAGACCATCGACAAAGTATTTCAGCATTCCGCCCAGCATGGGCTGGGTGGAAGCAAAAAACACGAAGCCGACGATGGAGAGGGCAAATTGCCGCCAGTAAGGCAGGAGATAGCCCAAAAGACGCAGATAAATCCGCAAACCCGAAGCGGCGGCTGGAGAGGAATCGCTCATGGAAGCGCAGGGAGAAACCGGAAAGGCTGTGATTGTAACAGGTGGGGAAACACAGCCGGTTTCACGTGAAACCGGACACTTCCGGCTGTTTTACACGCCCGTCAGCCGTTCCCGCCATTCCAGGATTTTTGTCAGCGCCGCCGCTGCGCCCAGTGGAATTCGATAGCGCACATGCGGGGAAAGATGCGTGCGTCCCGGATTGATTTCTACCGTTGCCACGCCCGCGCGGATGGCTTCCACCACCGGTTGCGCGATGTAGGGAAACACACTGGTGGTGCCAATGGAAAACACCAGATCGAAACCGGTATCCAGTTCCGCGAGAAAGCGTTCCAGCGCCGCTTCCGGCAGCATCTCGCCAAAGAACACGACTTCAGGACGCACCCGGCCGCCGCAGTCAGGACAAACGGGGGGTAAATCCAGATGCGCGAATGAGCCGACCTGTTCCCGCCAGTCACAGGCGACACAGCGTAATTTGTGCAGATCGCCGTGGATCTCCAGCACATTCTCGCTCCCCGCCGCCCGGTGCAAACCATCGATGTTCTGGGTCAACACCAGCGCAAAGGGCAGTTCGCGCTCCAGCCGGGCGATGGCGAAATGCGCCGGATTCGGGCCCGCGTTGCGGCAATTCCGCTCGATCTGGGCGACGTATTTCCAGGTGATCTCCGGGCGGCGGCGCAGCATTTCGCCGGAAAGCGCGTCCTCGATGGCAAAGCCTTCGTCCGTCTCCTTGTCCTCATAAAGACCGCCGATGCCGCGGTAGGTGGGCAAGCCCGAATCGGCGGAAATACCCGCGCCAGTGATGAACAGCACCCGCTTTGCCGTGTGCAGGCAAGTGGCGATGGCGCGAATCGCTTCTTCGATGGGCGGCAATTCAGACATGGGATTTCCCGATTTGAAAAAATTTTCCCATTCTACTGCCACCCTGCGTTTTCTGGCGGGAAGCAGGCTAAAATTCCGGCTATGGAAAATCTCGATCTCAGCCACCATTTTCTGATCGCCATGCCCAACATGGCCGATCCCTTTTTCAATCGCGCCCTGATTTACGTTTGCGAGCATACGGCACATGGCGCGCTGGGGGTGATTGTGAATCGGCCGATCGATCTTTCCCTCGCCGGCCTGTTTGAAAAGACGGATCTGGAGCTTTCCTCTACCAACATAGGCAGATTGCCAGTGCATTTCGGCGGCCCGGTGCAGACAGATCGCGGTTTCGTGCTGCATCGTCCCAGCGGCAAATGGCAGTCCAGCCTCAAAGTCACGGACGAAATCAGCCTCACCAGTTCCAAGGACGTTCTGGTCAGCATCGGCAAGACCGGACATCCGGAAGAAATCATCGTCACCCTGGGCTATTCCGGCTGGGGCGCGGGACAACTGGAAAACGAACTGGGGCAGAATTCCTGGCTGACCGTTTCCGCGCATCCCGATATTCTTTTCCAGACTCCGCCGGAAGCGCGTCTGCCCGCCGCCATGCAGATTCTGGGGTTCAGCTTTACCCAGCTTTCCGACGTGGCAGGCCACGCCTGATTCCCGATGGGTACGGTCCTTGCCTTCGATTTCGGGGAAAAGCGCACAGGCGTAGCCATTGGCGAAACCGCGCTGAAACAGGCGCATCCCCTCATGGTTCTCCACGCGGGCGATGAGGCTCTCCGCCTTGCCGCCATTGAAAAACTCATCCGCGAATGGTGTCCGGAAGGTCTTGTGGTGGGGCGTCCCGTGTATGTCGATGGCGCCGCGCACAGAATGACGGATCGCGCGCGCGCCTTCGCCGAAACCCTTGCCGCCCGTTTTCGGCTGCCGGTTGCCGAAGCCGACGAACGTCTGACCTCGCTGGATGCCGAAACCCGTCTGCGCGAAACCGGGCGCTCCGCCAAGGCCGCAAAACCGCTGCTGGACGCGGTGGCGGCTCAACTCATCCTGCAAACCTGGTTCGATACCTTCCATGACGACACCCCTTGTTTCCCTGCCTGACGCCGAGGCGCAATGCCAGCAACTCGCCGATCTCATCCGTCCTGTGCTCACGCCTCACACCATGTTGGTCGGCATTTACAGCGGCGGAGCCTGGATTGCCGAGCGTCTGACCCGCCTCCTGAATCTCCCTGAACCTGCCGGTTTCATCGACATTTCCTTCTACCGCGACGATTTTGCGGAAAAAGGACTGCACCCACAGGTACGTCCAACCCGGATTTCCTTTGACGTCAATGACCGCCGCGTCATCCTCGTCGACGATGTGCTCTACACCGGGCGCACCACCCGCGCCGCCCTGAACGAGCTTTTCGATTACGGACGTCCCGCCGCCGTGGAGCTTGCCGTGCTCGCCGATCGCGGCAGACGGCAACTGCCCATCGCGCCGGATTACTGCGTCTGGAAACTCGACCTGCCCGCCGAAACAGGTCTTACCCTGAGCCTTGCCGGACAACACCTTTCCTGGAAGGTAGAACAGCATGACTAATCCACAACTGAATGTTCATGGTGAATTGACCCATCTTCTGGCGACAGAAGGCTTGCCGCGCGAGATTCTCATCCACATCCTGGATACTGCCGCCACCTTCGTTGGCATTACCGACCGGGAAGTCAAAAAAATACCGCTTCTACGCGGAAAAAGCGTTTTCAATCTCTTTTTTGAAAACTCCACCCGCACCCGCACTACCTTCGAGATTGCCGCCAAACGGCTGTCGGCAGACGTAATCAATCTGGACATTACCCGCTCCTCGACCGCCAAGGGCGAAACCCTGCTCGACACCATAGACAACCTCTGCTCCATGCACGCCGACATGTTCGTCGTGCGTCACGCCATGAGCGGAGCGCCCTATCTGATTGCCGAACACCTGAAACGCATGGGCAAGCACGACATCCATGTGGTAAACGCGGGCGACGGACGGCACGCCCACCCCACCCAGGGCTTGCTGGACATGTACACCATCCGGCATTTCAAGAAGGATTTTGAACCACTTACCGTTGCCGTCGTCGGTGACATTCTGCATTCCCGTGTCGCCCGTTCCGACATTCACGCGCTCAAAACCCTGGGGGTGGCGGAATTGCGCGCGGTCGGCCCCAAGACCCTCCTGCCTTCCGAATTTTCCCATTTGGGGATGCGGGTTTTTCACAACCTGGAAGAAGGACTGAAAGACTGCGACGTCATCATCATGCTGCGCCTGCAAAATGAACGCATGAATGGCGCGCTTCTGCCTTCGGTCAGTGAGTATTTTGGTCACTATGGCCTTTCCCCGGAAAAACTGGCATACGCCAAACCAGACGCAATCGTGATGCACCCAGGGCCTATCAATCGTGGCGTCGAAATCGCGTCCGAAGTCGCCGATGGACAACAGGCCGTCATCCTCGATCAGGTTACTTTCGGCATTGCCGTGCGCATGGCGGTCATGAGCATTCTGGCGGGAAACTGAACATTATTACCGGGCAGGTTGCTTTGTCGGTATGGTATCCCGTAGGATTTCCTGCCGTGACACAGTACATCTGACTGACGTAGTTCTGCCTTTCCCCTGTTACACTTTCCTCTCCTTTCCTTGGAGTGCGGCAAGGCCATGATTCATTTTTGCGTCCAGTGCGGACAGGCTGTCGACTACCGGATACCGGAAGGTGACGAGCGGCCACGCGCGGTCTGTACGGCCTGCGGCTTCATCCAGTACGAAAACCCCAAGCTGGTGGTGGGCTGTGTGGCGGAATGGGAAGGGCGGGTGTTGCTCTGCCGCCGCGCCATTGAACCCCGCGCCGGTCTCTGGACGCTGCCTGCCGGTTTCATGGAAAACGGCGAAAGCACCGCCGCCGCCGCAGTGCGGGAAACCCTGGAAGAAGCGGGCGCGCAAACCGAGCTTTTTGATCTCTTCGCCCTCATCGACATCCCGGAAATCAGCCAGGTGCATCTCTTCTACCGGGGGCGACTCGTGGATGGCCGGCACACGCCCGGTTGCGAAAGCCTGGAAACGGCGCTCTTCAGCGAAGCGGAAATTCCCTGGGAAGCACTCGCCTTCCACAGCGTCCACCTTTGTCTGGATGATTATTTCGCGGCGCGTCGCAAACAGGATTTCAGTCTTTGCCGTGCCGTGTTGCATCATGTGCATACGGCGCCCTGTGCGAAGTAATGCCAACGGTCAGCGGCTTTTGGCCGGAACGGTTTTCTGTTGCTTCTTTTGTCACTTCCTTTGCGTTGAGCGTTTCCCGATTCCGCGCCCTGCGTTAAACTCCGTTCACCGTTCATATCCAGCACAGGCAAACGATTCCCGAACCGTCCGCCACTCAGTCTGCCATCCATGACGCACGACTTCTCCCACTCGCGGCTCGACATCTGGCTTGGCCTGCTGCTTGACAAACTCTACATCTGGGCAACGCCTGCCTGGGCGTTGGGTCCCACCATGCAGGCCATACGGGGGGGCTTTTTGCTGTGTCTGCCGCTGGTCGTTACCGGGGCGCTGGCGGTTCTCCTCAACAACCTGCCCTTCGCCGCCTATCAGGAGCTGATGCTCTCCCTGTTCGGAGCAGGCTGGCGGCAGGGCTTTTTCGCCAAGGTCTGGCAGTGTACCGTCGGCATTCTGTCGCTGCCGATGGTGGTTGGCATCAGCTACAACCTGACGATCCTCCACAACCAGCGGCATCCGCTTACGTCCATCAATCCGGTCATGCCGAGCATAGTGGCGCTGGCTTCCTTCATGGTCATGCTGCCCGCCGACAATTTCGTCCCGGAACTGGGCGTGCAGGGATTGTTCGTTGCCATCCTGATCAGTGTGGCGGCCACGCATCTCTTTCTGCGACTGGCGTATCTGCGCTGCCTGCAACTGCGGATTTATTCCGAAGGCATTGCCTCGGCGCCACATGCCTTTGCCCATCTGGCGACAGGCATTCTCATCATCCTTGCCTTCAGCGCCTTCGATTTCGGCTTTCGCGCGATGACGGATCTTTACATCCATGAAGCCATCGGCATTTTGCTGCTTTATCCCTTCCAGTTCCAGGGATTGCACAACATGCTGGATACCGGTCTCATCTACGTGTTCATCACCCATCTGACCTGGTTTTTCGGCCTGCACGGCGCCAATCTGCTGGATCCGCTGACCCGTGACCTCTTTGAAGCGGCGGCGCTTGCCAACATCACGGCCTATGATCAGGGCTTGCCGCCGCCCCAGATTGTCACCAAGAGTTTTCTCGATATTTTCGTCTTCATGGGGGGCGCGGGCACTTCCATCAGCCTCCTTGTGGCCATCCTCCTCGCCAGCCGGGAGCGCGGCAGTCGTCGCCTTGCCCGCCTTTCCTTCGTTCCCGGCATTTTCAACATCAACGAAATCGTGCTCTTTGGCCTGCCGGTCATTCTCAATCCCATTTATTTCATCCCGTTCCTGCTCACGCCCATTGTCCTTACCCTGAGCAGCTATCTTGCCGTGCGCCATGGTTTTGTCACGCCCCCCGTTTTTCCGCTGGAATGGACCACGCCTCCCATTGTGGGCGGTTTTCTCGCCACTCGGGACGCCAGCGGCGCTTTTTTGCAGATTTTCAACCTGATGCTGGGGGTCTTCATCTATCTGCCCTTCGTCAAGATTTCCGACCGTCTCAAGGCCGTCAAGGAAAAGGAAGCGCAGCGCGAACTGCTGCAAGTCGCGTTGAGCAATACCGTGGGGCCTTCCGGCAAGAAATGTCTGGATCGGGAAGACGCCGTGGGCGCGCTCGCGCGTATTCTGGCAAGCGATCTGGAAGCCGCGCTCAAGCGCGGGGAAGGGCTGCATCTGGAATACCAGCCACTGGTGGATGCGCGTTCTGAACGGGTAATCGGCGCCGAGGCGTTGTTGCGCTGGCGGCATCCGTCTTTTGGCGTGATTCCCGCGCCTGTCATCATCGCCATTGCCGAAGACGGCGAATTCATCCTGCCGCTGGGGCTTTGGGTGCTGAATGAAACCTGCGCCGAGCGCGCCCGCTGGAATGTCCAGGGACTGGAGCCTGCGTTCAAGACTGCGGTCAATGTTTCCATCCAGCAGTTGAGCGATGCGGAACTCCCGGAAAAAGTGCTGGCCTGCGTGGACAAACACAGACTTTCCCGCAGGATGATCGGGATCGAGGTCACGGAATCCATCGCCCTTGACCCGGACGCGCAGCACAACCAGATTCTCAACCGTATTCACGAGCTGGGTTTTGCCATTTCCATGGATGATTTCGGCATGGGACACAGCTCGCTCGTCTATCTCAAGCATTTCCCGGTGGATGTCCTGAAAATCGACAGGGTTTTGAGCCAGGACGTCGCCAACCCAACCTGCGCGGAAATCATCACCACCATCGTGGAGCTTTGCCGCGCTTTGGGGACGAAAATCGTGGTGGAATTTGTCGACAATCAAAAACAGATCGAACGTCTCAACCAGTTGGGCTGCCACGTCTATCAGGGGTATTACTACAGCCCGCCGCTTTCCGGCGAAGCCATGCTCGCCTACGCGCAAAAAATGAACACTGCCGCCGAACGCCGCGCGGCGCAGCAGGAAGCCCATGCGCTTCCCCCCTGAACGGCTGCTGCCTTTGCTGATGCTGTTCTGCCTCTGCGGCAACAGCGGCGTGCTGGCGCAAACGCGGGAAGAAGCGCCTCCTCGGGACGTTCTTGCGTCCACCCGGATTTCCGGCAATCTCCTGTATTTCCAGCGTGACCGCGAACGCTACGCTGTGGACACGCGCCGTTTTGAAAAAAATCTGCGGCACAGTACCCTGCAAGGCCAGATTGATTTTTCCACCCCTTATTTCATCGCGGAAGCCCTGGGCGTGGAGCTGGGTCTGTTCGGCAGTGTCGACCTTGCCAATCCAGCGGGTGCGCCCGATCACGAAATCAGCTTTTTCCCCTGGGATAACCCCTGGTCGGCAGATTGGGCGAAGCGGGATGCCAAAAGTGGTATTTCACTGTATCGCGCGCACCTGAAATGGCAGTGGCTTCTGGCCAATGACGGGCGCGGCTGGGGCAAGCTGGGCTATTTCCAGCCGGAAGGCCCCGGCGTATTGGGCGTGAACTGGTCGTTGATGCCGGGCACTTACGCCGGGGCGGAAGGGGGGATCACGCTTGGGGATTGGGCGCTGGCCGCAGCTTATGTCACCCGCTACAAAGCCCCCTGGTACCGGGAAACCTATGCTTTTCTCGATGACGAAAAGCGTGACCGGAAACGGCTCTGGTCCTTGGGCGCGCGCTACCGGCACGCGGGTCTTGACGCCGAACTTGCCTATGGCGAAGCCCCCGGCTATCTCAGGAGCGCGCATCTGAAACTGGCTTACACCCGCGAAAACCGGAGCGCGGGCTATCAGTTTTACCTGATGGGCGACCGTGACGATTCGGGTTCGGCCAATGACCATTACGACGGACGCTGGGGCTATCAGCATGTGCTGACCTATGCACAGGAGGCCGCGCCCTGGAATTTCCGGGCGGAATACAGCTATTCCAGTGCCCCTGCCCGGCAACCGCAGCATCGCGGTTATTTTGTCTATCGCTTGTCCGGCTGGTACGGGGGCGCGAAGGGCGCTTATGACCTCTGGTGGGACAATCGCTCGGACTGGAATCATGATCGGGAAAGCGCGGTTTTTTTCAGCCTCTCCCGCACCCTTGGCGATTTTGGTCTGCCTGGCGCGAGCGCCGGGGTTTCCGTTGTCAGGGGCTGGAATGGACGCGCCCTGAACGTAGCGGAAACGCTCAGGGAAAAAGCCTGGTCGCTGGATCTGGGCTACCATTTTGCCTCCGGCGCGCTCAAGGGCGCGCGCGTGAGCCTGCACTACACCCATTACGACAACGCAACGCATCAGCCCAGTTGGGAAGGTTTCAAAAATCTCTTTCAGGATGAACGGGATGTGAAACTGATCATGGTGCTGCCCTGGTCACGCTGAGAGTTTGGGTGCGTTCTCAGGAAATCTCCGTTTTGCCGGATTATGATGGGCTGTCCCTGGTAAACCCGTTGCCGATCATTTCCGCCACCGGGCGTTCCTGATCGTCGCGGACTTCAACGCGAAACACCGAAACACGCTTGCCGCGCGCGAGACAGGTGGAACGGGCGATGAGGCGGCGTCCCTTGGGTGGGGCGAGGAAGGAAATGCTGTTCGATTGTCCGACGGTAATCCCCACGCGCTCGCCGCAAAGCAGCGGCAGATTGGAATGTACGGCGAAGGTGAGGTCGGCCAGGGTGAAAATCGCGCCGCCTTGCGCCGTGCCGCCCGCGTTCAGATGGTTTTCCGTCAGCGTCATGCTGCATTGCACGCTTTCTGCCGCAACGGCGTCGATGACGATACCCGCCTGCGCGGCAAAACGGTCGGCGGCAAAAAAGGCGCGGATTTTTTCAAGATCAGGGAGCATGGCAAAGCCTCGAAAAAGACGTGAAACGTTTCAGGGCAACCCGATCGCCTGCCGTTCCTTCGGCCAGCGGATGCGGTAATCGACAGAAAAACCCTGGCTTTTCCCGGCCTCCAGCCGGGTTTCCCAGAAGACGACGCCGGGGATGTCATTCCAGTCCTCGCCGCTCGGGGGCGGATTGAACTGGCGTTCGACGTGGATCTCGGCATTGCGTCCAATGGGGCTGGCTTCCAGCACCCGCAAGGTAACGGCGCGCGTGTGGCGGCTGGTGAGGGTGTAGGTATCGGCGATATGGCGTTCGGCCTGCTGCCCGACAAAGCCGCTGCTGCCGCGCTGGTCGGCGTCGGATTTGCGGCGTACCAGAACCTGCTCGTCGCGGCCAAAGGGCAGGGCAAGCTGGTTCTGGCGCAGCCTCCATTCGGCTTGGCCGACATAAGCGCCGTCGCGGTAGAGGCGCACCTCGCCCGGCGGCCAGACGCCTTCCGGCAGGCTGGCCTGGGCGACGAGATAGGCGGTTTCTTCCAGCCGGGGCGTCACTTCCACCGTCAGTGTCACAGCCAGATTCTGCCGCGCCAGTTCCACCGTGCTCTTGCGCCCGTCGGCGGGGAGCGACACGACGCCGGGAATCGCGTATTCGGTCGCGTATTCACCCAGCGTGACCTGCGTGGCAAAAAGCGGCCCGGCGTTGCGCAGCGCGTCAACCTTGGCGGCGTATGGCGCGGGCGCGGACTCGGAGACGCCGCCTTCGACGAAACGCGCCGAGGCGGCAAGTGGCCGATTTTCCCGGAGTTCCACATTCCAGGGGCGAGGGCGGGGCACGTCGGCGTTTTGCCGGGGCGCACCAGTGGAGAGCACGAGGCGGACGCGGTTCCAGTCCTCGCCGCTGCGTTGCGCAACATGAGCGAGGCGAACCAGGGCGATTTCGTCGCGCCTGGAATCCAGCGCGGCGCGGTAGGCCGGACGCCAGCCCGCGTCGGCGAAGAGATAGGAAACGCGCACCATGCCTTCCCTTTGCGCGGCAAGGCGCACGGACAGCGTGCGAGTGGTGGTCACGGCTGGACGCACTCTGTCCAGATCGCGTCGCAGCGCGTCCAGCCGTTTTTGCAGGTCGAGCGTTTGCGCGTTGACTTCCAGAATGCGTTTTTCCGCCGCGCGGCTGCCCTGGCGGATCACTTCCAGCATTTGTCCCGGACTGGCGGGGACGCCGCGCGTGACCGTTTCCCTGTCGCCGCCGGATGTGGCAAGCGTTTCCAGATAACGGAGTTCGCGCGTAGCCGCCTTCTTGTCGACTTCCAGCATTTGCAGATGGTCGGAAAGCGCCCGGACTTCCGCTTCCAGCCGTGCTTCTTCCGCGTTCAGGGGGGCGACACGGGCGCTGTCGCGCCAGACGACTTCCCCGATTTCAATCCCCGTATCTGCCGTCACTTCCAGGCTTTCGGCATCGAAATTGGCGGGGAGTCCTTCGATTTCCAAGATTTCCGCCCCGGCCTTGACCCGCGCCGCGCGCTCGATTTTCGCCCCGCCCGGATAGAGAACGACGTGCGTGACCGGCGCGTTGCTGGCGGGGATGAAGGCCGGTGCAGTGGCGGCGGGAGCCGCTGCCAGACTGCCATGCGTCAGCAGGGCACAGAGGAGGAGGGACGCGCCCACGCGCGCCCGGAATGAACAGTTTTGCATTGTCATGATCCTTTCCTTGCCGGATCGACGAAAGCGCCTATCCTAACCCAAGGCGCACGAAAAGGGGGAGGCCACTTTCAGGGAAGGGTATTGATTGCTCCTCCCCACTTTTGCTGGCGGGTGCCTTCAGCAGCAAATATCTGTACACTAGGCGCTTTCGTTGCAAGCGGAGTGCCTTCATGAGTGCGTCAGCCATTCTGGTGGTGGAAGACGATCCCAATCTGCGCGAGGCCATTGGGGATACGCTGGAACTGGCGGGACGCTCTGTGCGTACCGCTTCTGGCGGCGAGGAGGCGCTCGAAATCCTGGCGCAGGAACAATTCGCCATCGTGATCAGCGATGTGCGCATGATACCGATGGATGGCATTGCGCTTCTGAAGGAAATTCGCCTGCATCATCCGCGATTGCCGGTGCTTCTGATGACGGCCTACGCCGATGTGGATCGCGCGGTGGAAGCCATGCGCTCCGGGGCCTGTGATTTTCTGTTGAAACCCTTTGAACCGGCGGCGCTGCTCGCCCAGATCGACAAATACGCGCTGCCCGATCCGCAAACCGTGACCGACGTGATTGCCGCCGATCCGGCCAGCGCCAATCTTTTTGCCATTGCCGCGCGAGTGGCGCAGACCGACGCGACGGTTTTTCTCACCGGGGAATCCGGGGTCGGCAAGGAAGTGGTCGCCCGTTTCATTCACCGTCATTCCGCCCGCAAGACGGGGCCTTTCGTGGCCATCAACTGCGCGGCCATTCCCGAAACCCTGTTGGAGGCTACCCTCTTCGGTTACGAAAAAGGCGCTTACACGGGCGCGCAGAATGCGCAGGCGGGCAAGTTCGAGCAGGCGGAAGACGGCACGCTTCTGCTTGATGAAGTGACGGAAATGTCGCTTCCCTTGCAGGCCAAGCTGTTGCGCGTTTTACAGGAACGGGAAGTGGAGCGGGTAGGCGGCAAAAAGCCGATTGCGCTCAATATTCGCGTGATTGCCACCTCCAACCGCGACATGATGGAAGCGGTGAAAAGAGGTCTGTTCCGGGAAGACCTTTATTACCGCCTGAATGTGTTTCCCATCCTGATTCCGGCCTTGCGCCAGCGTCCCTTGGACATCGTACCGCTTGCCCGTCATTTTCTCGTGGAAAAAGCGACGGAAATCGGACGTTCAGGTCTCGCCTTTTCCCCGGCGGCAGAAGCGGCGCTGGCGGCCTGTGCCTGGCCGGGCAATGTGCGCGAGCTGGAAAACGTCATACAGCGGGCGATGATTCTTTCCCCCGGCAACCTCATCGAGCCGGAATGTCTCACCTTGCAGGCAGGCGATGCCGCCACAGCGTTTGCGGCCATGCCATTTTTGCCGCCACTGGAAAATTTTTCCAACATCGCTGAAAAAAACGCCGATAATAAAAAAAACATGAAGGTTCTGGAACGCAACCACATCCTGAAGACGTTGGCGGAAGCGGGCGGTTCCAGAAAGGCAGCAGTAGAGCGGCTGGGCATTTCGGAACGCACCCTGCGCTACAAGCTGAAACAGTACAAGGAAGAAGGTTTTCTCCAGGAGGAATGAGACGGCGGCGCATCAAAAATCAGGTTGGCGCAAAGTTTGCTTCTTTCTATAGGGAAAACGAACCGGAGTTTCATCATGGATACCAGAAATATGGAACAGATGCTGGATCTGCTGCGGACGACCGCGGCGCAAGCCAGTGGTGGCGTCAAATCTGTCAAGGAAAGCGCGGAGAGCGGCGGCGCGGATTTCGCGCAGGTGTTGAAAAGCTCCATTGACCAGGTGAACCACGCGCAGAAGCAGGCAACCCAGATGGCGGAAAATCTTGCCGCCGGCAATACCGAACAGAACCTGCACGAGGTCATGGCTGCCTTGCAAACGGCAAGTCTTTCCTTTCAGGAAATGGTGCAGGTCAGAAACCGGCTGGTCACGGCTTATGAAAACGTGATGAACATGCAGGTGTGAAGCCGCCAGTCTGGCTCGCAAGTTCGCAATCTTTCACGAAAAAAGCGCCCAAGGGCGCTTTTTTGCGTTTGCGTGGATGTGCGCATATTGTTGTCCCAGGGAACAGGCCCATGTCATTTCGTTCGCGTTCGGGAAGGACGCGATCCAGATGAGAATGCCCAGGACGAGACGAAATCGGAACGTTTCCCCCAACGCGCGAGGACGTGGCAAAGGCGGTTCAGTCATAGCGTTGCGGCGCCCTTGTTGCGGCACCGGCTGGGCAGATACTTGGCCAGAACACTGAACGGCGTTTTGTTCCCATTGGACAACGCGCAGCCCCAAACAATGGAGCCTCCGTCATAACTGCTGACGCCAGGCTGCTGTTTGGAGGGGTCGACCAGCGGATATTGAGGAAAGCCAGGGCGCGGGTCCAATTCAGATTGGATATCACCGTGCCCTGCCACCAACAAAAGCACAAGTCCCAATTTGTTCAGTGCACTGTTTTTGCCGCCATAATGAATGCGGACGCTGGGATAGTCGACCGCCGTAGCGCCTCCCTGTGCAATGGATATTTTCATCACGTTGTCCGTTGGCACGAATTCGTAACCGGGATAGCTATCGGCGAGAGCTGGGCCGACGCCGGGATAACCGTTCGCAGGGAGGTGGCCGTTCTCTGTCCAGTAGTCGATCATGGCAGCCTTGGCGGGGGCTGCCAGTTGTATGCCTTCGGCAACGATGGCGCGAATGGTGTAATCCTGATAGGCAGGGATCGCGATGGCGGCGAGGATGCCGATGATGGCAACAACAATCATCAATTCGATGAGCGTGAAGCCGCGTTGGAGGGCATGTTTGACGTGTTTCATGGCGAAACCTCTTGGGGTAGTGAAGAAAAAAGGAGAAAAAATCCGCAGTCGCATGAAGTCCATGCGACTGCGGTTGAAAGAGAGGAGAGACGGGAAAATGAAACAAAAAACGCCTTCCAGACGCGGAGGGCGTGTCTGGAAGGCGATGGAAGGAAGGGGGAGAAAAAGAAAAACGGGTTGGGCGTTTCTGGATGCCCGAAAATTTTCTCCGTTATCGGGTTTTTACGATAACGGAGAAAATTTTCATGTTGTGCGTTGTGCGTTGTGCGTTGTGCGTTGTGCGTTG
>JAISWQ010000048.1 GCA_031271025.1 Zoogloeaceae bacterium
TGCGCAAAGGTCAATCCTCTCGCGCTGGCAAAGGCTTGGGTCTTCTTCTCAAGCTCGCGCCAGGCCGGAACGATCTCCTCTGGATTGGCAAAGACCGATACCATGCCGTTTCCCATCCCCTTCGAAGAAGGCACGGTACGGGGCTTGCCCACCCATTCGTATATCTCCTGGAAAATATGCCCGTGAATGAATGGCTTTCTGGCGCTCCAGACCGTAACTCTGGGTGCGTCCCAATACCCCTTGTTCAAGAATTTCAGCACTTTTGTACGCGGTAATATCGTATTCGATCTGCCTCAACTTGGCCGCATTCGTGATGCCCAGCTTGTTGAGGTAAACGCCGTTGGCGTCAGTGTATGAGTTCGCCATGTGTCAGGCCCAGGTGCGCGACTCGATGAACCCTTCCGTGGTCTTGTTCTGCTTCGCGTACTGTTCTTCACGCGTCGCTCAATCTGCGGCAAGGGCACGCGCCAAACTCCGCGCCCGCGCTTCTTCACGGGACAATGTACCTTCAATCACTGCCTCACAGTCGTTATATCGGCGCGGCACATTGAGCAGCAGCAAACGCCACATTGACCACCAAAAGGACGCCTACGGCGTCCGCGCTATCCTTCCCAGCCCTTCAAGGGCGGGACTTGCCGCGCACCGGATCAAAATACGTCCGTCCTTCTTCAAAGCGTTGCGCGAAATAGTGGTTGTTCAATGCGTCGATGCGAACCTGACCGTTGCTGGAAGGGGCATGTACGAAGCGGCCCTCGCCGATGTAGATGCCCACATGGGAGCGGGGACGGTTCAGGGTGTTGAAAAACACAAGGTCGCCCGGACGCAATTCAAGACTGGAAATACCGCGTCCCCTGCGCGCGATGTCGGCGGCGCTGCCGCTTATCCGCAGTGGGGTTGCCTGCGTGTAAATCCAGCTCACCATGCCGGAACAATCCAGCCCCGCTTCCGGGTTCTTGCCGCCGAAACGGTAATCGGCGCCGATCAGCCCCAGCGCGAACATCACCACCTCGCGTCCTTCCGGCGTGGGTTCCAGATCGCGCACGGGAATGATGCGTCCGCTTTTTTTCGTGGCCGCGCTGGTCGTGGTCTTGCCGCGCGCCGTATGGCTCGCGCCGCCTCCCAGCGTGCCGCAGCCGGAAAGCCACAGCACCAGCAGCATGGCGCAGCCAAGACAGAGTAGACTACGTCCGCGCGTTTGTCGTTGTTGCGCCTGTATCATGGTCTGAACCTCAAGTCGTTTATCAAGAAACCTTTCCAAGTATATATTTTTTATAATTTTTTTCCAGAAAGAAATGAAATTGAAACGTGCTTTGGGGACGCTCATGCGGCGTCTGAAAGAGGTGCAGTGTTTGACGCTGGCAGCGGCGCTTGCCTACAACACCCTGTTGGCGCTGGTGCCGACGCTGGCGCTGATTCTGGTGGTGCTGGGGCGTATGCCTTATGCGCTCGCCTTTTTCCGGGAAATCGACCTCTGGCTGCTGCCGCATTTTTTGCCGTTGGGCATCGGCGCGCGCGTGAGCGACCAGATTTACGCCTTTTCGCAGCAGGCCGGTCTGGCAACCCTGCCTGGAACGCTGGCGATGTTTGCGACCGCCTTTTTGCTCCTGGAAAACATCACCCAGACCTTTGACCGAATCTGGCGTCATCCCGCGCCGCGCCCGCTGCGGCGGCGGTTGTGTTTGTATCTGTGCACCCTGTTCATCTGGCCGGTGCTGATTGGCATGGCGCTGGCGCTGCTTTCCTGGGCGTTGAGCCTGTCACTGGGGATGGTTTCGCCGGGCGTGTTGACGCGCCTTGCGCCGCGTTTTTTCGCCTTTCTTCTGCCTGTGCTACTGTTGTCGCTGCTCTACTGGCTGACGCCCGCCGCGCCCGTGCGCAAACGTCATGCCGCCCTCGCCGGGTTGTTCGCCGCCCTCTGTTTTTCGCTGATGCAATATGCCTTTGAGATCTACATCACCCGTTTTTCCCTGTTCACCAGTCTCTATGGGGCGCTGGCGCTGATTCCGATTTTCCTCATCTGGCTGTACTGCGCCTGGCTTATCGTGCTGGCTGGCGCTTTCATGACGGCGCGTCTGGGCGGACGTTAGATTCAGGATTTACACCGCAACCGCTTTTCAGGCGGAAACGCGGACACGCTGTTCCAGCGAAACCAGCGCCCTGGCTTCGTTCAGGTCGCGCGTGAGGCCGCTGGCGTAAAGCAGGCAAACCAGTTGATTGGCGAGTGGCAGGGGCAGCGGCAAATGGTCGTCCAGCACTTTGCCGATCCATGCGGCAGTCGCCGGGGCACTGGCGTTTTCCGGCAGCCAGGGCAGGGTTTTCAGGCTGTCGTGTTCTGCCTCGAAGAGGATGCGGGCTTCGCCTTCGCACAACAATTCCATACGCGGACGCCGCAGGAGATTGGCAAAGGGTTCGCCTTCCGTCGCCCGCATCAGCAGGGCGGTTTCTCCCTTGTTGGTGAGCACTTCACGTATTTTTTCCAGTGTGGCGGGATGAGTGGCGGCAACCACCAGGGTTGCCTTGCCGCGCACGGGATTCAGCATTTTGACAAGACTGTGGGCGCAGTTGCGCACCCCCAGCCGGACACGCAACAGGAGTTGTCCCGCCAACGCGGGCGAGAGGGCGGGCAGGGGCACGAAGGCCAGTCCCTGATCCAGTTGCTGCTGCGCTTCCGCCTGGGTTCCGGCGGGCAGGATGCCCAATTCGCGGAAGACTTGCGCCGAAGTGACCCGCCCGAAGCCTTCCAGCAGGCCATGCACCAGAACGGGCACGCCGAAGCGGCGCAGCAAAAGCGCCAGCAAGGGCGTGAGATTGGCGCTCTTGCGCGCGCCGTTATAGGAAGAAAGCACCACGACCCGCACATTTTCCGCAAAGCCGGAAGCAGGCGGCGTGAGGGCATGTATGCGCGCTTCCGCAGCGCTCAGGAAACCGAACAGTTCCTCGCTGGTTTCTCCGCGCATCCTGAGCGCCATGAGTATGGCGCCCAGTTCCAGTTCGGGCACGCCGCCATCCAGAATCGCGGCATAAAGTTGCGCGGCGGCGTCCGAGGCCAGGGAATGCGCGCCGCCGCGACCAATCTCCCTGAGGCAGGAGGCCAGGTTCATGCCGTCTCCAAAGTGTTTGTCGATGTGGCGGGATTCAGCAAACATTGTGCCATTAGCGGCGCGACGCGGCACCGGATGGCAAACGCTTGTGCGCGCCTGCACCAGCAGCGGAATGACAGGATCAAGGCGCACCGGGTTGGTGCGTGCTGGCGTGCATCAGCCCGGCTTGCGGGCGTGGCAGAGCATGACCTCGTAGGTGAGGGGGAGTCCCTGGGGGGTACGGCGGGCTTCGTAGGCGGCTTCCAGCTTTTGCCAGGCGGATTTGCCCATGAGGCCGTGACTGCGCTCGCCGGACGCAAACTGATTCGCGCCCGCTGACTTGATCGTGTGCAGCAGGGTTTTCAGATCCTTGTAGTGCAATACACAGGTTTCGGTGAGAAAGCGTGGATCGGAAAAGCCGGTACGGGCGAGCGCGGTATGCAGCCCTTCCTGCGTGGTGAAGTTGAGCGTGTGGCGATAGGCATCGACCTGCGCAAAGGCCTCGGCCAGTTCGCGGAAAGTGTTGGTTCCCGGCATGGAAAGCGCCAGTCGTCCGTTTGGCCACAGCACGCGCTGCGCTTCTTTCAGCAGGGCGTCCAGATTGCACCACTGCGCGGTAAAGTTGCTCCAGTAGAGGCCAACGATTCCGCTTTTCAGGGGCAGGCGTTCGACATCGCCTGCCAAGGAAAATTCCGGGCGGGTGATGCGGGACAGCATGGCGGCAGAAAAATCCAGCGCGATGCAGCGGGCGGCGGGAAAGCGGGCCGCCAGCATTTCCTGGGCAAAGCCGGTGCCGCAACCGGCATCCAGAATCACGGCAGGGGCAAAGGTTTCCGGCAGGCCGCCAACCAGCCGCGCGGCGGTCCAGCGTTGTACCTTGGCAACGGTATCGTAGCTGGGAGCCGCTTTTTCAAAGGAACGGCGGACCTGCTTCTTGGAGGGGAGGAGATTGATGTTGAAACTCATGGTGGGCGCATTTTCTCAGAAAATGTGCTGGTGCGGGAGTGTTCAGAAAAGGGGCGTGCGCCTTGCCGGGAAGGCGGGTCAAGTGTGCCTGCGGCAGGGTCCGCGCCAGCCAGAGCGCGGCTTCCAGCGGCGTCAGGGGATCATTTTCCCCATGCAACAGGTAGACGGGGCAGGAGATAGCGGGAATGTTCGTGCGCAAATCGGCTTCGGCAAGCCAGCGCAACCCTGCGGCAAGGGCGGCACGCGAGGGTGGCGTCGCGTACTTTTCCAGAAAATGACGGCTGCTTTCCGCCGTCTGGTCGCCTTGACAAAACCCTGCGATGAAAGCGGGCAGCGCGCCGTCGCCGTCGCGTTCCACCTTGCGGGTAAAGGCGCGAAATGTGGCGGGCGGACAGGCGTTGCGCCAGTCCGGGCGGGCGACGAAACAGGGCGTGGCCGCGATGAGGGTGAGACTGGCAATCCGTTCCGGCGCGCGCGCCGCCAGCGCCAGCGCCAGTATCGCGCCCAGTGACCAGCCGCCCAGATGACATTTTTTTTCCGGCAGACGGACGAGAAGCGTCTCCACCGCGTCGCAAAAACATTCCGGCACGCGCTCCCCCGGCTGGCTACCCGGCAATGCCTGCACCTGCCAGCGTGTTGCCGCATCCTGTTGGCGAAAGGCGCGTGCCAGCGGCGCGCTTCCCAGTCCCCATCCCGGCAGAAAACAGGCTGTTCGCGTGTTCATCTGGGCAGGGTCGCGTCAAAATCCCGCAGCGCCTGTTCACCCTCTGGATTACCGATCAGGCGCGGCACAGGCCGAAACGCGGGATGGACGAGACTGGCTTTCGGACGATAGCCGTCGTAGCGCAGGCCCGCCAGATCGGAAAACGTGTGGATCAGGTGCTCCGTGCTGTAGGGACGCGCGGTCAGCGTGGAAAAGTCGCGTGGAAAAAGACGCTGCCAGTGGGAAGAAGTCCAGAGAAAGAAAGGGATTTCATACATGGGACGGGTGGGCGTGCCCTCGTTGCGGCCTATGGTCTGGTAGGGCGGCGTGTCGAACACTTCCTCGCCATGGTCGGCGAAATAGAGCAGGAAACCCGTATCTCCCTGCGCGTCAAAATCTTGAATCAGACGGGCAAGTACGGCATCGTGGTAGCGCACGGCGTTGTCGTAGCTGTTGCGGGTTTCGATCTGTTCCGGCGAAAGATTCGGCGGCATGGCGTCCGTGCCCGTGAAATAGGCGTAAGTATCGGGGTAACGGAAGCGGTATTTCATGTGCGTTCCGAGAAGATGTATGACGATGAATTTTTTGGGCGCGGCATCCGCCAGCGCCTTCCTGAAAGGCGCGCGCACTATGCCGTCGTGGCTGATGGAATTCTGGAAACGGCTGTTGTTGAGATAGACGGCTTCATCCGCTTGCTGCGAGAAGGTGGTGAGCAGGGTGTTGCGCTGCGTCATGGTCTGCTGGTTGGTGATCCAGAAGGTTTTGTAACCCGCCTGTTTCATGAGATTGACAAGGGTAGGGCGGGTAAGGGCGAGTTCGGGGTGTTGCTGGTCGGCGAAGGTGAGTGCTTCGCGCAGCACCTCGATGGTGTAGGGGCGCGGGGCAATGACGTCGGAAAAAACGGTGAGCTTGCCGCTAGCGCGCAACTTTTCCAGTTCCGGGGTGGTGGGGCGCGGATAACCGTAGAGACTCATGTGCTGACGGCTGGTGGATTCGCCAATGACGAGCACCAGGGTGCGCGGGGCATCGCCGCTGGTGTCCTCCAGGTTGGCAAGTGGCGGCAGCGCCGTGTTGGCGGCAAGCTGCGCCTGCATGGCGGCAAGCTGCTGGCGGTACTGTGTGTAACCTACAACCAGTTGCCAAGGCACCGCGGCGGAAAAGCGTTTCTGCACCCGGTCGAATTCTCCCGGATGGCGCAGCAGGGTATAGCCCAGGCTGGCATAGAGGCAAAAACAGAGGGCGATGATTTTCCCCCGGCGGGAAAGCCGCACCGGACGCAGCCGTGTCCACAGCCCAAGGGCGATGAGGCTGTAGAGCAGCAGGCCACCCAGCAGATGCCAGGAGAAATACTGATCCAGATATTCCACCGCTTCGGCGGGATTGGTCTCCAGAATGACAAAAATGACGCTTTGGGAAAATTCCTGCCGGTAAATGCCAAAATAGATAAGGCTGACAAGCGAAGTCACCCAGAGCAACAGCCCCACGACAGCGGTAAAGTGGCGCGTGAGATTCGGGAGAAGGAGAACGGGAACAAGCCAGATCAGGCTGACGAAGAGGGAATCCCGAAAGCCGACAAAGATGGAAGCGCCGGAAAGCCAGACCAGCGTCTGGGTGAGACCGGAGAAAAACCAGAAAAAGAGAAAGAGCCAGGCAAGCCCCGCCCAATCCGCGCCGGAAGTGGCGGCGCGATGGCCGGAGGAGAAGAAGCGGGAAAAGATCATGAAAACGCCGATGAGATGAGGTGGGGACGAAAAGTGATCGTGAGGGAGACTACCGTGGTGGAAAATCCGAAATGTGGGGGAATGTGGAACCGGGGGCAATAATTGAAAGTGGCGGAAACGAGAGCAAAACCTTGTTTGCGAGGGACGCATCCCCGCCGCGCCAATCCTCCTTCGTCATTGCGAGGAGGGGAGTTGTCCTCCACTTTTGATTGCACCTGTTCAAACCCCTTTCCCGATATTTTTCCCTGTGGGGAAGCCTTGCAGAATCTGGCCGTGACGCGCCAGTCAGGCCGCCAGCGGCAGTTTTTGCAGCAGGGCGAGGGATTGGGCGAGTCTGTCGCGCAATTCACGGCGATCGACGATGAAATCGATCGCGCCTTTTTCCAGGAGGAATTCAGAACGCTGGAAGCCTTCCGGCAATTTTTCACGCACGGTCTGCTCGATGACGCGCGGTCCGGCAAAGCCGATCAAGGCGCCGGGTTCGGCCAGCACCAGATCGCCGACAAAGGCAAAACTGGCGGAAACGCCGCCCATGGTTGGGTCCGTGAGGATGGAAATGAAGGGCAAACGCTTTTCCGCGAGCCGGGTAAGCGCCGCGGTGGTTTTCGCCATTTGCATGAGGGAAAAAAGTCCCTCCTGCATCCGCGCGCCGCCGGAAGCGGAAATGCAGACAAAAGGCAGGTTTTCCGCATAGGCGACCTTGACCCCGCGAATGAAACGTTCGCCCAGTACAGACCCCATGGAACCGCCCATGAACCCGAACTCAAAGGCGGCCGCGACCACGGGCAATCCCTTGATGGCGCCTTGCAGGACGACGAGGGCATCGGATTCTCCCGTGCTTTCTGCCGCCTCCTTGAGGCGGGCGGGATAGGCTCTGCTGTCCTTGAACTTGAGGCTGTCGGCAGGCAGCACTTCGGCGCCGATTTCCTGCCGTCCTTCCGCATCCAGCAGCAAGTCCAGGCGTTGCCGCGCCTTCAGGCGGAAATGATGGGCGCATTTGGGACAGACGCGAAGATTGGCTTCCAGATCGCTGCTGTAGAGCACGGCCTCGCAGGCGGGGCATTTGCTCCACAACCCTTCCGGGAGTTTGGAACCGCGCTGCGCGCCATGCTCACGCTTGATTTTCGGGGGGAGGAGTTTGTTGAGCCAGCTCATGTTGTTGTCTTCCTTGGTAAACCCGGATGCAGGCGCGCACTTGCGCGAAGAGGCGTGAGTCTACTACGTCCCACGGTTGGCTGCTTATCATTCTGGAATGTTCTGTGACAATCCCCAAGGGCGTATGGATGGCCATACCGTTGCGCTGTGCGCTTCGCAATGACGATTCAGGAAGGTTTATAAACAGACGGAATGCGAGACACGGCTTGTCGGAAATCATGATGGGAACCAGATTGCTGACCGCTGGATCATTTGCTCTACAATCTGCCTCCCTTTTCCCGGTATTTTTCGCAGGCGTCCTGATGCTCCCTTCGCTTTCCCCCTTCCAGTTTTCCCATACCGAGGCGGCTCTGGCCACCCTGTTGCGTTTTGATTTTCCCGCCGACGGCGAACTTTCCCGCTATTTTCGCGCGCATCGCGCGCTGGGACACACAGATCGGGGGGCGATTGCGGAAAACGTCTATGCCGTCTTGCGCCGCCTGCGTTCACTGGAAGCGCGTTGCCGGCTGGGCGCGGAAGAGGCCGTGCCAGCGCCGCGTTCTCCCCGTCGCCTGTTGCTGGCGGCTCACCTGGACGCGGGACGCAATCTGCGCGAACTGGAACCGCTCACCAGGGCCACCGAACGGGAATGGCTGGCGGCGGCCAAGGGGTTTTCGGTGGAGGGTCTCTCTCCGGCGGAAGCGCTGGACTTGCCCGACTGGCTTCACGAGCGCCTTCTCGTCCGCTTTGGCGCGGAAGAAACCGTGGCGTTGGCCACAGCGCTGAACCGTCCCGCGCCGCTGGATTTGCGCGTCAATACGCTGAAAACGAATCGCAAGACCGTGCTGGAACAGCTCCGGGCAGAAGGTCTGGCGGCAGAAGCCGGACACCTTTCCCCCCTGGCGATCCGCATCCGTGGCGACAAACCGGCGCTCGCCCGGCATCCACTTTTCACTTCCGGTGCGATCGAGGTGCAGGATGAAGGAAGCCAGTTGCTGGGGATCCTGCTGGATCCCAAACGCGGCGAAATGGCAGCGGATTTCTGCGCGGGCGCAGGCGGCAAAACCCTGCTTCTGGGCACACTCATGCGCAATACCGGACGCCTCTACGCCTTCGATGTTTCGGAAAAACGCCTTGCCAAACTGAAACCACGCTTGCAGCGTTCCGGGCTTTCCAATGTGTATCCGCAGCGTTTGGATTCCGAGCACGATGTCCGTATCAAACGGCTGGCGGGCAAACTGGACAAGGTGCTGATCGACGCGCCCTGCTCCGGTCTGGGCACCCTGCGCCGCAATCCCGATCTCAAATGGCGGCAAACGCCGGAATCCGTGACAGAACTCAGTCAAAAACAGGCACGCATTCTTGCCGCCGCCGCCACCCTGCTACGCCCCGGCGGCTGTCTGGTCTATGCCACCTGTAGCCTGCTGACGGAAGAAAACGACGCCATCGTGGACGCCTTTCTTGCCGCGCATCCCGGTTTCACGGAAATTTCCGCCAGCACCGCGCTGCGAAAACGCTGTGACTGGCCGGAGTCGGAACCTCGCCTGAAACTCCTGCCACACCGCCACGGCACGGATGGTTTTTTTGCCGCGCTGCTGGAAAAACAAGGCGCGGGCACGCGCAGCGCCACGTCGCCTGAATGACGGAATTTCCCTTACCTTCAATTGCCTCCCACTTTCAGCAACCCTATCTCAATGGCCGTCACCCGTCCGATGCGGGTTTTGTCCAGATTTTCAGGTATTTCAGCCCGATCCGGGCGCAGGGGAATGCGCCCGGCCATGATTTCCGCCAAACTCTGCGGCAATGGCGGCTGACGTTCGGGTTCCGCGTAGCCTTCCGGGTAAAGGGGTTGCAGGGTGCGCGGATCGTATTTGTCCGTCGCGCCCAGGGTATGCAACAGCTCATGCGCCACGACAACCGCGTTCTGTGCCGTCTGTTCCGGCGCGGCAAACACATGCACCAGACCAATCTGGCCTTCCTTCAGCCCCGTGGAATGCGGCAGCGTCTTGCCGGGTGTCGCGGCGTGGTAGAGCAGAAAAAGACGGAGATGGGGTCTGCGGATGGCATGTCGCGCGCCCAGATCGTCATGGCGGAATGCCCACCAGCGCATTTTGAGGCTCCAGACAATGGCCTTCAGTACCCCACCTTCCCGCGGTATCTGCGGCGGTTGAGCCTTGACCTGAGGCGCCAGCAGGATGCGCAGGGGAACATGAAGACGATGCCCATAACGTTCGGTTTCCGCTTTCAGCCATTGTTCAATCGCGGCGAAATCTCCAGGCTTGAGGTTCTGGATGAAGGTGGTGGTTTCCGGCGTGGTGTCGGCAGCAATGGGATAAACCGCCGCGACGATGGGATTTTCCCAGGAAGTGACACGAACCTTGGCACGCCACGCGCCCACGGCGACAACCAGCAACACCAGCAGGAGCAGCAGAATACGGAATTTGCGAAACATGGAGAGAAGCGGTTCCCAAAAACGAAGGACGCATTTTGCGCTATCCTCCCTCCCCCTGAAAGTCCTTGTTTACTTTTTTCATGCCCCAAACGCCGCCGCTCCGCTGCATCCGCTCCCGCGACAACGCCGATTTCAAATACTGGAAAAAGCTGGCGCATCACCGCCGGACACGGCGGCAGGAGCGCAGGATCATGCTGGAAGGGGTGCATCTTGCCGAGGAATGGCTTGCAGCGCACGGTCGCCCGGAAGTGGCCCTCCTCAGTCCCCAGGGACACGCCAACGCGGACATCATGGCCTGGCTCAATACGGCGGAATGCGCCGCCGTGATGCTTGCCGACGCCCTTTTCCGGGAACTTTCCGGTACGGAAACCCCAGCCGGTCTCATCGTCATCGCCACCCTGCCCACACTTGCCACGCCGCCTGCCACGGATCGGGACACCCTTGCGCTGGATGGCGTGCAGGACCCCGGCAATCTGGGCTGTCTTCTGCGCAACGCGGCAGCGGCGGGCATCGCCCAGGTCGTGCTTTCCGCCGATTGTGCCGAAGCTTGGTCGCCCAAGGCGCTACGCGCGGGACAAGGCGCGCAGTTTCGTCTGCGTCTTTACGAAGACGTGGATTTGCCCGCCTTTCTGCGGATGTTTCAGGGGGACACGCTGGCCACGGCGCTGGAAGACGCGGCGTCGCTCTATTCGGCGCGCTGGCGGCATCCGCTCGCCTGGGTCATGGGTTCGGAAGGACAGGGGCTGCGTCCGGAAACGCTTGCCGCCTGCCGCCAGCGCGTCCGCATCCCCATGCCTGGCGCAACCGAATCCCTGAACGTGGTTGCCGCCGCCGCGGTCTGTCTCTTTGAAATGACGCGCCGTGATCTTGCGGCCGCCCCTCCAGTTTGACGCCGCCGCCGTCGCCGACTAGGATTACCCCCAGCCCGCGCCACGCGCCCCACGCCTTCTTTTCTCCGCCAGACACCATGAAATCCCATTCCGCCGCGTCCAAAACACTGCCCCCGCTTGAGCTTGCGCTCTCTCCCACCGACAACCTGCGGCTGGCCAATCTCTGTGGCGCGCTGGAAGAAAACCTGCGCCAGATGGAAAGCGCGCTGGATGTCACGCTCGCCCGCCGGGGTGAACGTTTTTCCATTCGCGGCAAGAATCTGGACGCCATGCGCCAGGCCGCGCAGATGCTGGAACATTTTTACTCCCGCGCGCTTGAACCTGTCAGCGTGGATGACATCCAGTTGGGGCTGATTGAGATCCGCAACGCGCCCATACGCCGTATCGACACGGAGGATTCGCCGCTGGACGGGCCGCAACTGGTCACGCGCAAGACGGAACTGCGCGGGCGCACGCCGCGTCAGGTGGATTACCTGAAAGCGATTCAGGCGCACGACATCACCTTTGGCGTGGGGCCTGCCGGAACCGGCAAGACCTATCTGGCCGTCGCCTCCGCCGTGGATGCCTTTGAGCGCGATCTGGTCGAGCGCATCCTCCTCACCCGTCCAGCGGTGGAAGCGGGCGAGCGGCTGGGTTTTCTGCCGGGCGATCTGGCGCAAAAGGTCGATCCTTATTTACGTCCGCTCTATGACGCGCTCTATGACCTGATGGGTTTCGATCGCGTCAGCAAACTTTTTGAAAAAGGCGCGCTGGAAATCGCCCCCCTTGCCTTCATGCGCGGACGCACGCTGAATCACGCCTTCATCATTCTGGACGAGGCGCAGAACACCACGCCGGAACAGATGAAGATGTTCCTGACCCGTATCGGCATTGGCGCCAAGGCCGTCGTCACGGGAGACCCCTCGCAGGTGGATTTGCCCAAGGGCCAGAAAAGCGGACTTGCCGAAGCCTCGGAAGTGCTCGCGGACGTGCGCGGCATCGCCGTTACCCGTTTCCTGAAAGAGGATGTGGTGCGGCATCCATTGGTGGCGCGCATCGTGGCCGCTTACGAACAGCGGGAAAAAATCCGCGCAACCCTCCCCCCTGACGCGCAGGGCGGGACAACCTCCTGATCCTCCATGCAAATCCATCTTGACCACCTGACCCTGGAGACCCGCCTGCTGGGCGATCCAGTCACCACCCCCGCCATCATCCTGATTCAGGGGCTGGGCACACCGATGACGCGCTGGCCGGAGCTGCTGCTGGATTTTCTCCATGAGGCGGGCTTTGCCGTCGTGCTGTTCGATAACCGCGACATCGGCCTTTCCACCGCGCTGGACGCGCTGGGGCGTCCCGATCTCACGCGCCTGAGCAAAGCCAATCCCTTTGTCCTGCCCTTTTCTTCCGCGCTTCCGCCCTACACCCTCGCCGATATGGCGAACGACGTCATTAGCCTGATGGACGCGCTCCACATCCGGGAAGCCCATATCGTCGGCGCTTCGATGGGCGGCATGATCGCGCAGATCATCGCGGCCTGCCATCCCGCGCGCTGTCTCTCGCTCACTTCCATCATGTCCTCTTCCGGCAATCCCCTGTTGCCGCCGCCCACCCCCGCCGCCTTGCAGGCGCTGTTTGCGCCGCTGCCCTTTCCGCAGACAGAAGAAGCCATCGTGGCGGATTCCGTCAGGCGGCAGAAAATCCTGATGAGTCCGCGTTACCCGACGCCGGATAGCGAACTGAGCGCGATGTTTACGGCGGAATTTCGTCGCGCCTTCCGTCCCCTGGGCGTCGCGCGCCAGCTCGCGGCGCTGATGACGGGAGGTGATCGCCGCCGGATGCTGGCGGATGTGCGCGCTCCGGCTGTCGTCCTGCACGGCACGGACGATCCCCTGATTCTCCCCGCCTGTGGCCGCGACACGGCGTATTCCATTCCCGCTGCGGAACTGCGCCTCGTCCCTGGCATGGCGCACGATTTTCCTGTTGCCCTGGTCCCGGTTTTTGCTGAAGCCATTCTGGGCGCGATACGGCGCGCGCTCTGATCCCCGTCATGGAAAACCCCGCGCCCGATTTTGCCCCGGAAGGAGGAAGCCTCCTCTTCGCCCACGCCTTTGCCGACCAGTGTCAACGCTGGGCACGACAGGCCGGCGCACCGGAAACCGCCATCCGGGCCGCCGCGCGCGCGGGCTACCTGCTGGCGCTGAAAAACGCGGAAGGCCATCTCTGCTGGCAACTGCCAGCGGAAGAAGCCGAACGCTGGAGGACGCAACTGGCCGCGTCCGGCATCGTCGGCACGGCACATCCCCTGTTTCTCCAGCACGACCAGCTCTGGCTCGCGCGCCATTTCAATACCCGCCAGCGGCTGGCGGCAGCCCTCGTGGCACGCCATCGGCAACCCATGTCCGCGCCGGGAAAAGCCGCGCAAGCGACACTGCGCCAGCTCTTTGCCGCCGCGCCGGAAGGCGACGGGCAGGCTCTGGCGGCAGCCGTCGCCCTCAGCCAGCGTCTGGTTATCGTCAGTGGCGGCCCCGGTACCGGCAAGACCGCGACCGTGGCGAAAATCCTTGCCTGCCTGTTGGCGGACACGCCCGATCTCCGCATCGCGCTCGCCGCCCCAACCGGCAAGGCGGCGGCGCGGATCGAGGAATCCATCGGCAAGGCAGCGGCGACGCTGCCGCCCACGCTTGCGACGCCCCTGTTGCGCGCCGAAGCTCAAACGCTGCATCGCCTGCTGGGGCTGCGTCCGGATGGCGGCAAGCCCCGCCATCACGCCGAAAATCCTCTGCCAGTCGACGTGCTGGTGCTGGACGAAGCCTCCATGCTGGATCCCGAAAGCGCGCTCGCCCTCTGCAACGCCCTGCCTGCCGCAACACGTCTGTTGCTTCTGGGTGATCGGCACCAATTGCAATCGGTGGAAGCAGGCGCGGTGTTCGCCGCCCTTTCCCGGCAAACCGGCTTTTCGGCCCCCTGCCGCGCGACGCTTGCCGAACGGCTGGACTGGCCGGTCGCCGCCATCCCCGATGCGCCCAAAACCCCCTTCCCCTTGCGGGACGCCGTGGTCTGGCTCAACAAAAGCCATAGATTCGACGCCGCTTCGGCACTGGGACAACTGGCAAGCGCACTGGCAGATGGAGATTTGTCCCGCATGACACGCATTCTGGATACCGGGGATGCTGCCGCGCGGCTGGAAGAACCCCTGAATTTCCCGGAAATACGTATGGGATTTTCCCCTTACCGTGCGGCACTGAGCCACTGGCGCGACACTGCGGACAGGGCGGCGGCGCTGACGGAAATCTTCCGCGCCTTTTCCGCCTTTCGTGTTCTCTGCGCCGTCCGCCAGGGCGAGCGTGGCGTCGAAGGATTGAACACCCGCCTGGAAGCCGCCTTCGCGCCGCCGGGTTTTGCACGCAGATCCACCCTGCCGTTTTCCGGCCAGCCGCTGCTGATTCTGAAAAACGATCCGGCCACCCGGCTGGCCAATGGCGACGTTGGCATTGCGCTGGAAGACGAAGCGGGACTCGGCGTCTGGTTCCCGGAAGGCACGGATTTTCGCCGCGTCACCCCGGCACGCCTGCCGCCCTGGGAATCCGCCTATGCCATGACCGCGCACAAATCACAGGGGTCGGAATTCGGGCATGTCGCATTGGTGTTGCCGCAACAGGATGCGCCCATCCTCAGCCGCGAACTTGTCTATACTGCGCTCACCCGCGCCCGCAAGGGCGTCCACATCTTCGGCAGCCGCGCGCTTTTCCTGCAAGCCGCAGCGCGCCCCGCCCAGCGTGACGGCGACCTGTTTGCAGGAGATTGATTTCCGGGAAGCTGTTCACCGTAAAACCAACTCCGGTTTGAAACCCCGCCCTTCAGGGCGGTGCGAAGGTTGGAACCCCGGCCTGAAGGCATAGGTATCTACACACCTTGTTCCCCCTCGTTCAGACTGTGTCCTATGCTTGGATTGCCGCATCGCTGTGCGCCTTGCTTGTGACAAGGCGGGGGTCTGACTGTTGCGTCATTGCGCTTCTGTTTACATGTTTTGTTGTACGACAGACATGATTTGTTGCGCGGCAGGCGGAAAATGACGGAGAATTGCCCTCGGGTCTCCCGCGATTTTTTCGGGCGGGATGAATTTTTCGTCATTTTCCGCTCTGGAGAGACATATGAACGCCCTGTCTTTACATGCTATAAGAATATCCCCCCCCCCCCCCGCACACACCCTGACGGGAATGAGGTTCCGCGTGTAATTGCGCTGCTTGCCGGTCTGCTGCTTTTACCCGCTCCCGCCCTGGCCGACAGTTTATTTGTCGTGGGCGGAGGAGGAGGTGGCGGCGGAGGCGGTGTGGGTGGAAATGGCGGATCCGCCGCCTCTTTTGATGGTTCTACTCCCGACGGCGCGGACGGCGGCAATGGGGGCAGCAGTCTCGGCGGCGGCGGTGGAGGCGGTTCGGGCGGCTATGTCGGCTCGGCCCTTGGTTCGTATATAAACAGTGTTAGTCCCCAAAACGGACCCGGCTCGAATGGGGACTCCGGAGGTGGGGGCAGCAATGCGGGAACCAGCGAGCTCGGCGGTATCAGCGGAGCCGCAGTGGATGACCTTCCCGCGAACGGCGGCACTGCCAGTACCAGCACAGGCGGCGATGGCGGCAAAGGGGCTTCGGTGAGCCTGTCCACCTCCGGCACGACTTTTGATAACATCACTGTACTTGGTGGAAGTGGCGGAGATGGCGGCCAAGACGGGACCGGCAACGGCGGAATCGGCGGTAACGGCGGTGACGCGTCGCTTACCCTCAACAGCGACACGTCCGTGACCAGTGTAACGCTTGCCAACGGCTATGGCGGCAAGCCAAACGGAGGAAGCGGAACCGGCGGAACCGGAGGCAATGCCGCCTTGACCGTAACCAGCAATCTGAACGCCACCGGAGGTGTCTCGGTTGTCAACAATCATAATCTGGCAGCACCCAGTTCCGGCAGCGCCAGCCTGGAGGTTGGCGGCAACCTGACGGCTAACGAATTTTACGTGGAGACCAATAATGGTGGGACTGCCGTCACCGCCAAGGTCACCGACACCCTGAAAGCTCCGTCTATTGGGTTCTACGGCGCAGCCGCGAAGGTCTACATCAATACCCTGGATGCGACGAGCAACACGGCACTGAAGCTTGGCGACACGCAAGCGGCGGCAAGCTCAAGCGTTACCGGCGTGTATATCGACACGGTGAACCTGGGAAATGGAACGCTGAGCATCAACCGCTATGATTCGCCTTCCGCCTCGAGAAGTGCCACGGTGCACGCCCTCATGCTCAAGGGCACGGGCAACATCACCTATGAGGGCGGTTCCACGCTGGCCATAGAAAGCCTCACCATTGACGGCGGCACCCTGAACGACACCAATTTTCATCTTGCGAACATCGCCAGCCCTAACATCACGCTCACGAACAGCGCTACGGTGGACATCAACGATAGTCAAAGCATCGCCAAAAACCTCATCGGTACAGGCAGCCTGACCAAGACCAGCGCGGGAACGCTCACCCTCACCGGCACGAACACCTACAGCGGCACAACCACGGTGAGCGTGGGCACGCTGGCCATCGGCAACGGCGGCACGACCGGCAGCCTGACCAGCGACATCGTCAATAACGCCACCCTGATCTTCAACCGCTCCGGCACGCTGACCTACGGCGGCGACATCAGCGGCAACGGCACGCTGGAAAAAACCGGCGCGGGAATGCTGACGCTCTCCGGCACGAACAACACTTACACCGGCGCAACCACGGTGAGCGCGGGCATCCTGAACCTGACCGGCAGCCTGCAAAGCGACGTGACCGTGCAGAGCAACGCGACGCTCGCGCTCTCCGGCACGGTGGGTAACAGCAAGAATGTGACGGTCAACAGCAACGGCTTCCTGGAAGCCTACCAGGGCAGCACCATCGCAGGCAATCTCACCGTCACGGACGCCACGCTCAATTTCCACCTGCCTTATACCATCGGCAACGGCGACACCATTCTCACGGTAGGAGGAAATGCAAGTATCGACAACAGCACCATCGGGCTGCAT
>JAISWQ010000160.1 GCA_031271025.1 Zoogloeaceae bacterium
CCTCGATCTCGTGTTCCTCTGGCACCATTTCCAGGGCCATTGCTTCCGGCTTTGGTTTTACCGCGAACGCGGGCAATCCCTCAAATATGGCCGCACTTAATTCCGGAGGAACCCACGCAATGTAATTGATGTCACGCTCGCCCGGCCTCTGCCCTCGCATGAACAAACCTCTTCCGAGGTTCGCGGCATACGCCGCCTCAAATTCGTCGCGCCACACAAAGACACCGGCAGGCAAGCAAAGGACAGACCTGATTGTCCATTCAGGGCGGGCAAGGACGCGGCCAGGGTCTTTTGTCTCAAGCTCCAGGGTCAGCGCCGCAAGGCTGTCCTCAACCCGATCCCACTCGCGCGGTAACAGGTCACCGATGCTCCCGTCCGCCGCAAGATGATGCGCAACCAGATTGCCCAGCCGCTCAAACCCGGTTTGTTTTCGGGCAAAACTTAGCGCAACGTCATCAGCAGGAAACGAGGCAATGAGAGGGATGGCGCGAACAGGTAGCGCCTCGCGCCCGTGAATCAGGACAATGCAGCTCATTTCCGCGCCCCCTGCTTTGATTTATGCTGTATTTCATCTACGCCCGACGCATTGAGATAATTCGCGCCCCAGTCCGGAGTTCGTCCAGGTAATCGGCCCAGCCTTGCATCATCGCCCGGCGTTCCCTCAAGTATTTGGTGCGGTTATAGCTCGTCCCCAAGATGTCCGGCACCTTGTGCGCCAGTTGGTGCTCGATGATTTCCGGAGGAAAGTGCAAGACTTCCGCCAGCATAGTTCTGGCAGAAGCTCGAAAACCATGCGCACTGTGACCATTTGGCGCGGTTTCGTTATCGGTGACATAGCCAAGTCTTCGTAAAGCGGAATTTAAAGACTCGGTAACGATTGGATTGCGCGCCCCATGGCGCCCCGATCCCGGAAACACAAGCGGGCAATCGTGCAAACGCACCTCCAATTGCTGCCGCGCCCGAAGTTCCTGAAGGATGGTAATTGCTTGCCTAGCGAGCGGCACCAGATGATCAACCTTGGTTTTATTGACGTGGTACTTCCACTCCCCCGTCTCGAAATTGATGTCCGCCCATTTCATCGCCAACATTTCGCCCGGTCGCACGAAAATCAACGCCAGAAGCCGCAACGCAGCACGCAATTCCGGCCCCCGGTTTTCCGTGTAGCCGTCGATGTCGCGCAACAGTTGGCCGAATCTCACCGGGTCGGTAATGGCTGGATGATGTCCTTGAGGCACGGCCTTGAGCGCGCCCTTCAGACTTGGCACGGGATCAACCTCGATCAATCCCTCCTGCACGGCATGGCGCATGACTTGCGAAACGGCGTTTTTCGCCATTCGCACCAAAGCCCCCAGCCCCTTGGCTTCCATGACGCGCAGCACGCCCAGCACGGTCTTAGCTCGTATATTCGCCACAGGCAAGGCGCCGATGCTCGGGAAAATGTGCCGTTCCAGGTTTCTCCAGACGCGGCTTGCAGTTTTTTCCGCGACGCCCGCGCGCCAAATATCAAACCACCTTCCCGCCACAGCCTCAAAGGTGTTTGCCGCCCGCGCCAAACTGGCGGCTTTCCGTTCCCGCTTCGCCTCACCAGGATCGATACCGCTGGCAACTTGTTGGCGTGCCTCGTCGCGCCGCTCGCGCGCTTCCTTCAGGCCCACGTCCGGATATATGCCAAGAGCAAGCTCTTTCCCTTGTCCAGCAAGGCGATACCTAAAACGCCAGTATTTTCCGCCGCTCGTGGAAACGTGAAGAAATAACCCCTTCTCGTCGTGCAGTTTATGCGCTTTGGATTCTGGCTTAGCACTTCTGATGGCGGCATCCGTCAGCGGCTTGCCTTGTCCCTTGGATGGTTTGCTGTCTTTCATGATGTTGTCCTCATTTTTTGGGAATATTCTGGCTTCCAGAAAAAAATCCCCCAAAAAGTCCACCAATTTCGTAGTGGATACTAGCATATCTTGGCGTACAACGGCGGACAAAAAAAAGCCGGAACCCTTGATTTTATTGAAGGTTCCGGCCTTTAACGTACCGCATCGGACTGCTGCTTGGTTTTCTTTCCAAAACCCTGATGAGCGTGCTCGAGTCGGGGGGTATCGCTTGCGAGGGGTATGCGAACAGCTACTACGACAACTTCACTCTCGACCTGATTCACGGCGAGTATCTGGACTGGAACCGTCTTTTCAAGGCTTTCACTTCTCCCGAAATGCTGGCCTTCATTGTACAAGTATTGGACCATCCGGAATGGCACAGCAACAAGAAAGGTTGGGTCATGACTAGCGATGGCGAAGACTACTACGTAATGCTGATGAGGAGCTACCTCCCGGAACATCTGTCTCTGCATTTCGACAAACCCGGCCATCTCGCGCTGGCCATCTCCGGCTACAACCCCTGCTGCATCGCCCTTGAAGGCGTATACGCGGAAATCCCCTTCGCCGACCTGGGCAAAATCCTCAAACCGGGAGCCCGGCGCTATTTCCCGGAACTGAAAGGAAAAGAATGAGGCGGCAACGCAGGATTTTCCATAAAACGAATGCGCGTCCGGCCAAGCCGTTATGGTGAGGGGTAAAATTCCGCAGCGCTCCAAGCCTCGCCTTTGACGAAATGTCGGCATGTGACGGATGTAGGGACGCATTGCATGCGGCCGTCCCGGGCCGTGACCTGAAACGACGGATATGGGCGAGGCGACGGATTGGGGGGCGGGCGCACAGCGCGCCCCTGGGTTTCGTTCCGGATTCGGCGTTTCGCAGCGTTGGCTCGTCACATGACATGATGCGCGTTTGTTTGTTGACTTGCTCTGGCCGCTGGCCCATGCCTCGTCCCGGGAAGCGCGGGCGGTGGGCGTTCATGGTATGTTTCGCCACTGGTTGATTTTTTATTTCGCGTTTCGATTCGCGCTCGTAAGCGGGTGGAGCCGCGCGGAAGAATTTGTGCCTCTCGCCCGTGCATCTTCCTGATGGGATGCCTTGGCGGAGTCGGTCCTTGATGAGGCGAGGATGAGATCATATGCTCGTTTGCTGCGCCACTGCCGTTCATGCTGCCTCGCGCAACAGGTGTTCGTGCGGCGGGAAGGCGGTCATGCGGCGGAAAATTTTTCGCTGCCTCGGGGCGGCTCGTCCCCGTCCAGGGATGACGATAGCCACGGCGTTTTTTGCGGCGCGCCGATCGGCCGGGCAAGCTGGCGTTTCAGGTTTGGTTCACGCCCTGGACGGCATATGCTCGGGGGCGCGCTTCGAAGTTACGCTTTCCGCGCCGCAACCGGCGGGAAGATCGGAAGTGTCGGGCTGCCTTCATCCGGACGGCGGACGAACGGCATCGGTCGAGGCGTCGAAGTCGGGGAAGGCGGGCCGATTTCGCGATGAAGAACTTCTTTCCGCGTCTGATCGTCGTTCTGGTGGGCATCGTGGGGTGCGCCCTGATTGCGTTCGGCAGCGGACACCTGGGTTTTCCTGGAACGTGCGTGCTGGCCGCCGGGTTCGTGTATTGCGTGATCGTGGGCAATATCTGGGCGACGGTACGCGCGGGGGCAAAATATCGTGAACTGAGACCCGGCGGCCTCGGGCATGTGTTCGCCGTGGGCGGGGCTATTCTGATTTCGTCGGGCTTTTTCCTGGGCAATGACGTTGAAATAATCGCCTCTTTCGTTGCTGGCGTGCTTGCCGTATGGATTGCCAATGCTTCATTGACCAGGGTTCAGAAGAAGACTTTCCAGAAGAGCGACTATAAAAACAAGATTCGCGCGCTCCGGGATGCACAGAAAATGGCGGTGATAACGGGCAAGACGAAGCCGATGGAGACGCCCGAGGAGCGGGAAGAGAGTGTCGTCAAGGCTGGCGACAGAATACGGACGCGATGGGACCACAAATTTTTCCTGGACGTGCTCA
>JAISWQ010000082.1 GCA_031271025.1 Zoogloeaceae bacterium
CACATCGTCGTCCAGTCCGGCTGGAGCAAATCCGCCCATTCCAACGCGGAAGGTCTGGTGCGCTTCGATCTGCCCTGGCGGGGACAATACGTGGTCGAAGCCAGCTACATCGACCGCACGCCGGGCGAGCGCCAAGGGGAAAAATACGACGGCATCAATTATGTAACGACGCTGACACTGGTACGGCCCGATGGCGTCGCACCGCTGCCCGCTCCCCCGGCGGCAAAACCGAATCCGGGGAAACCGGCGCGCTAGCGCGTTTTTGTCTCGAATGCAGACCCCCGTCATTGCGAAGGCGCAATAAAAGTGACGGGTAATCCCCCCTTCCCTCGTCACAAGCGAGGCTGGAAGGGGCGCACAAGGTTTCCTCCATCTTCAATTGCATCCAGGCCGGCAGCTTTTCAGGAATCCGTTTCCTCAAAGCGGTCGACCTGGTAAAGCGGCCTGAAGATTCGCGTCCAGAACGCCACGATGGCAAGCGTGCAAAGTCCGCCCAGAGCGGCGGCACTCACCGTTCCCAGCCAGGCAGCGAGGGTTCCGGCGCGGAATTCGCCCAGCTCGTTGGAGGAGCCGATAAAAAGCATGTTCACCGCGCTCACCCGTCCGCGCATGGCATCGGGCGTGGCAAACTGCACCAGCGCGCCGCGCACGTAAACGCTCACCATGTCCGCCGCGCCCGCCAGCATCAGCGCGACAAAGGAAAGCCAGAAGAAGGTGGAAAGCGCAAAAACGAGATTGGCGCAGCCAAAGAGCGCCACGGCGATAAACAGCCTTTTGCCCACCGCGCGGTCAAAGGGATGCGCGGCAAGAAAAAATCCCATGCCAACCTCGCCAAGCGCAATGGCGCTGCGCAACAACCCCAGTCCTTCCGCGCCACAGTGGAGAATTTCACTGGCGTAAATCGGCAGGAGCGCCACCACGCCGCCCAGCAGCACCGCGAACAAATCCAGGGAAATACTGCCCAGAATGACCGGACGCTGGAAAATGAAACGGATGCCCGCACCAAAACGTTGCGCCATGCGTCCTTCCGCCACAGTGGGCGCGGCAGCATAAGGCGTCCGTACCTGCGCAAGACACAAGGCGCCCAGAACAAAGCCCACAACACAGACCGCATAGGCCAGACGCGCGCCACCCGCCGCGTAAAGGAATCCTCCCGCCAGCGGGCCGACGATGCTGGCGGCGCGCATCAACATGCCGTTGGTGGCAATCGCCTGCGCCAGCTTTTCACGCGGCACAATCTGCGGCAGCAGGCTTTGCACCGCCGGACCGGAAAAAGCGCGCGAAGCGCCAAAGCAGAAAAGTACGGCGTAGATACCCGTCACGCCCATTCCGCCGCGCGCCGACACATTGCCAAACAGCCAGAGCAAGGCCGCGCATAACGCCGCCACAACCCAGCTTGCCGCCAGCAAGGGCTTGCGTGGACGCCGATCCATCAGGTCGCCGGCCGGCATGAGGAAGAGCAGCATGGGCAGAAACTGCGCGAGACCCGCAAAGGCAAGCGCCATGGGATCGCGGGTTTCGTCGTAAAGCTGCCAGGCCACCACCACGGCCTGAATCTGGGTGGCGAACATGCCCGCGCAACGGGCAAACAGAAAAGCGGCAAAACCAGGCGTGGCAAACACCCGGCGCGCGCTGGCGAAAAGGGAAGGCACGACGCGGAAGGATTAAAGCGAACGGGAATAGCCCTGGCGGCTCACCAGGGCTTTCAGGGCGTCGGTATTCAGAATGCGGATATTTTTCTGCTGCACCAGCAACAAACCTTCTTCCTGAAAGCGCGAAAAATAGCGGGAAACGGTTTCCAGTTTCAACCCCAGATAGCTGCCGATTTCCGCACGGGTCATTCTGAGGTTGAATTCAGTCTGGGAAAAGCCGCGCGCGGTAAAACGCTGGGAAAGATTGAGGAGAAACGTCGCCAGCCGTTCTTCCGCGCTCATTGCGCCCAGGAGCATCATCACCCCGTGGTCACGCACGATTTCCCGGCTCATGACCCGGTGAAAATGGTGTTGCAGCGTCTGAATTTCGCGCGAGAGTTTTTCCAGCCGGGAAAAGGGGATATAACAGACTTCGCCGTCTTCCAGCGCGACAGCGTTGCAGATGTGACGCTCGGCGCCGATGCCATCCAGACCCAGCAATTCACCCGCCATCTGAAAACCCGTGACCTGGATGCGCCCATCTTCCAGCAGCATGTCGGTCTTGAAAAAACCGGAGCGTATGGCGTAAATGGACTCAAATGGCTGCCCGGCACGATAGAGATTTTCGCCGAACTTGACCCGTTTTCTGACGTTGACGAGCTTGTCCAGCCGTTGCATCTCCTCTTCCGAAAGGCCGAAAGGCAAACACAGTTCGCGCAGATTACAGTTGGAGCAAGCCGTCTTGATGGTGGCAAGCGTTGGAGAAAGGGCTTCCGGGTTTTCTGTATGCTGGAGCATCTGCTTCCTTTGTCATGACTTCTTGTCCAGGGTTTGATGAAAATCAAACGGAACGGGATGACGCGCCCGGATAATCCAAAGGCCTTCAGACCCATTCTCTGTATGAATTTTTCCACGACCGATCTGGTCTTTGACCCGGAGATCATTCGCCGTTTCGATGTGAATGGTCCGCGTTATACCTCTTATCCGACCGCGGATCGCTTTGTCGAGGCGTTCAACGCGGAAGCCGCGCGAACTTGGCTGGAACAGCGCAACGTTGGCGGCATCACAAAGCCGCTCTCATTATACTTCCACATCCCTTTCTGTAACACCATTTGCTATTACTGCGCCTGCAACAAGATCATCACCAAGGATCACGGGCGCAGCGCCCGCTATCTCAAATATCTGGCGCGCGAGCTTGCCTTGCAGAGCGAACGGCTGAAGGGATCGCACGAAGTGCTCCAGTTGCACTGGGGCGGCGGCACGCCGACTTTTCTCTCGCGCGAGGAAACGCGGCAATTGATGGAAACAACCCGGCAGTATTTCACGCTCCTGCCGGACGGCGAATTTTCCATCGAGGTCGACCCGCGCAAGGTCGACGCGGAAACTGTCGCGCTTCTGGGCGAACTGGGTTTCAACCGCATGAGCGTGGGCGTTCAGGATTTCGACGAAGTCGTGCAGCTTGCGATCAATCGCGTCCAGAGCGAGGCGGAAACCCGCGCCGTCATCGAAGGCGCGCGCGCCAATGGCTTCAAGTCGGTTTCCATCGATCTGATCTATGGTTTGCCCAAACAAACGCTGACAGGCTTTGAGCGCACGCTTGACCGGGTGCTGGCCATGGATCCGGATCGCCTTTCCGTCTACAACTACGCGCACCTGCCCAGCCTCTTCAAACCGCAGCGCCGCATCGCCGAGGCGGACATCCCCGATCCCGACACCAAATTGCACATCCTCGCGCTTGCCATCCGGAAACTTACGGATGCGGGTTACGTGTTCATCGGCATGGATCACTTCGCCAAGCCCGACGATGAACTCGCGGTCGCGCAACGGCAAGGGCGCTTGCACCGGAATTTTCAGGGGTATTCCACCTATGCCGACTGCGACATGCTCTCCTTCGGCATTTCGTCCATCAGCAAGGTAGGCGCATCCTACTTCCAGAACGTGAAAACACTGGACGAGTATTACGACTGGCTGGACGCGCAGGTGATTCCGGTTTTCCGGGGCATAGAACTCAACGCGGACGATGTTCTGCGCCGTACCATCATCCAGGCGCTGATGTGCCACTTCGAGCTTTCCATCGAGTCGATTGAAAGCGCGTATCTCATTGATTTCAAGCGTTATTTTTCCGCAGAACTCGCCGATTTGCGGGAGATGCAGGAAGCCGGTCTCGTCAGACTGGAAAACGACTGGATCACCGTGTTGCCGCCGGGACGCATGTTGGTGCGGGTGATTTCGATGGTGTTCGACCGTTATTTGCGCGCAGACCGGGAACGCAAGCGTTATTCCAGAGTCATTTGAAGCCCATCATGGGGTTGAGACGCCTGATTGCCATTGTCCTCTGCCTGTGCGTGACCGCAACGGCTGAAACACTTGATTCCGCCGTAGAGAAAAAACAACGCGCGGAATGGTGTGAGGCATTGGGCAAACGCCTGAAAAGTGTAGACGCCCGCCTCTGCCAAAGTCTGCCTTTCCGGGCGGGCACGCTTCGATCAGTACAGGGACGTCCGCTGATGGCGCTGGAAGTCGCGCCTGCAGCCGGGAAAAACGCCGCGCGCCCGGTACGCATCCTGCTCGCGGGCGGTCTGCACGGCGACGAACTCACCTCGATTTCCATCGTGTTCTGCTGGCTCGCCTTTCTGGAAACGCCTGCCGCGCGCGCGCATCACTGGTATATCGCGCCGCTCGTCAATCCCGATGGTCTTTTTGCCCGCCCCTCGCGGCGCACGAACAGCAATGGCGTAGACCTGAACCGCAATTTTCCAACCCCGGACTGGGCGGACAAGGCTCAGGATTACTGGCAGCGCCGTACCCAAAAGGACCCGCGCCGCTTTCCCGGAAAAACGGCAATGTCGGAGCCGGAAACCCGCTGGCTCACGGAAGCGATCGAAGCCTTCAAGCCGGATGTCATCGTTTCGGTGCACGCGCCTTATGGCATTCTGGATTACGATGGCGCTTCTCCGCCGCCGCCGCGCCGGCTGGGGCTGCTGAATCTCAAACCATTGGGGGTCTATCCCGGTTCGCTGGGAAATTACGGCGGGGTTTTCAAGGATATTCCGGTCATCACCATCGAACTTGCCAACGCCGGCACCATGCCGCGCAAAGAAGAACAACACCAGATGTGGAACGACATGCTGGACTGGATTGACGCCCGTCTGGTACAGCCGCGCCATACCGGCAAGTCCCCCGGCGCGCAACGCAACTGACGCCTCAGTGCGCCTTGTCGGCTTCCGTTTCATCCGCCGGATGCGCGATGCGTGCTTTCAGTTCGGAACTCATGGGCAGATTCAGGCTATGCCCGTCGGCAAAAAGCGGGCGCATGAACCAGCGTTCGTACATCTGCGCCAGCTCGCCGGAAGCCATCAGCTTTCTGAGGGTGCGATCCACCACCGCCTTGAGGCCGTCTCCCTTGCGCGTCATAATGGCGTAATACTCCGAACTCAAGGGATCGCCAAAGATCTCGTACTGGTCGGGATTGAAGACATGATTCAACAAACCGGCCAGCAGCACATCATCTATTGCGTAGGCAGCCGCCTTGCCATTGGTGATCAGCATGAAGGCATAGTCATGCGTCCTGGCTTCCAGAAGTTTGATCTGGCGACGATCCAGATAACGCGCGCGCAAGGGCAGCTCGGCGGCGGTTGTGCCTTGCGCGACAACCAGGGTTTGTCCTTTCAGATCGTCCAGACTGCGAAAATGACGTTCCTTGCGCGCCAGCAGACGGATGCCGGAAACAAAATAGGTGAGGGAAAAATCCGCTTCCTCGCGCCGCTTCGCCGTATTGCTGGTGGGGCCGCATTCCAGATCGATATAGCCTTTCTGAAGCTGGCTGACGCGCTCCGTGGCAGGTACCGGATACCAAGCCGCCTTGAGGGTTGGCATCCCCAGTTCCGTTTTCAACGTCTCGACTACACGGTCACAGATTTCCTTGGTGTAACCGGTGGGCTGCTGATGTTCATCCAGATAGGAAAACGGAATGCTGGAGAGTTGGTAACTCAGGGAAACCACCCCGGAATTGCGGATTTTACGCAGGGTATCCGTTTGCGGAATTTCAGCCGCAGTCGCGCCGCAAAGCAACAGGGAAAAAAAGAAGAAGACAAAGCGACAGAGAAAAGCAAGGGGACGCATGACGTTTTCCTTGACCATGATTCATCGTAAAACTAACTTCGGTTTGAAACCCCGCCCTTCAGGGCGGTGCGAAGGTTGGAACCCCGGCCTGAAGGCCGGGGTTTCGACCGTAGCCATTGGGGAGGGGAAAGAAACCCCTTCCCAATGGAGTTTGACCGACAGCCCTGAAGGGCTGTCGCTAATTTTTGCTGGAAAGAATTATAGCCATGTTCAACAGGCAAGCGCATGGCGAAAAGGTAAAGGCTCAGGAAAGAAACGCGGATTGGGGCAGAATGCGCGCCTGTGGAGCAGGAAATCAGCGACAGATCTTCAGTGCTGTTGCTCATTTCCTGCTTGCGCCCGAATTTGCGCAAACGTTCGCCAAATTTTCCGGCAAACGCTATCATGGCGGGCTTGCCGCATTGCCCTGCTGCCCGGTTTTGTCCTTGAGCGGGGAAGACCTTCATCGCAAAGGAAATCATCATCGTGAGTCACAAGCCTTTTACGCCCCCTCCCGCCGGTTCTCGCCTGCTGATGTCCGGTAACGAAGCCATTGCCCGCGCCGTGTGGGATGCGGGCGTTGCGGTTGCCACCGCCTATCCGGGTACGCCTTCGACCGAAATTCTGGAAAATGTCGCGCGCTATCCCGATCTTTATTCCGAGTGGTCCGTCAATGAAAAGGTGTCGCTGGAAGTCGCCTTTGGCGCGGCAATGGCAGGCGCGCGCAGTTTTTGCGCCATGAAGCATGTCGGCCTGAACGTCGCTTCCGACGCGCTGATGACGCTCACCCTCACCGGCGTGGTGGGCGGCCTCGTCATCACGGTGGCGGACGATGTGGGCTTTTCCTCCTCGCAGAACGAGCAGGATTCACGTTACTGGGGGCGCTTCGGCCATCTGCCGATTCTCGAACCCGCCGATTCGCAGGAAGCCTACGATCTCGCCCTTGCCGCCTTTGCGCTTTCCGAACGCTTCAGGACAGCGGTCATCCTGCGCCTGACTACCCGCGTTTGCCACGTCAAATGCCTGGTCGAAGTTGGCGCGCGCGAAGTGACGCGCGCCGCGCCCGGCTTTGTCAAGAATCCGGCGCAGTGGGTGATGGTGCCCGCGCACGCCGAGCGGCAAATGCCGGTGATGTTGAAACGCGAACAGGATCTGCGCGCCTTTGGTGAAACGAGCGCGTTGAACCGTCTCGTGCCGGGGGCGGATACACGGGTGGGTTTTGTGACTTCCGGCCCTGCCTACATGCATGTGCGCGAAACCTTCCCCGACGCGCCTGTGCTGAAACTTGGCCTTTCCCACCCTGCGCCTTTCGAGAAAATCCGGGAACTGGCCGCGCAGGTGGAAACCCTGGTCGTGGTCGAGGAAACCGAACCCCTGCTGGAAACCGAAATTCGCGCCGCCGGCATTGCCGCGCGCGGCAAGGATATTCTGCCCGCCATTGGCGAGCTGCCGCCCGACGTGTTGCGCAAGAGTCTGGCCGCCCTGCTGCCGGAGTATGCCGGAGACGCCATTGCGCCCGCGCGTGCCGCGTTGCCGGTGTTTCCGCGCCCGCCCACGATGTGCGTCGCCTGTCCGCATCTGGGCGTTTATTACACGCTGTCGCAGCTCAGGAATGTCAATATCGCGGGTGACATCGGCTGTTATACCCTGGGCGCCGGGCACCCTTGGAACGCGCTGGACGCCTGCATCTCCATGGGCGCTTCGATGGGCATGGCGCTGGGGCTGGACAAGGGGCGCGGCCCGGACGATGCGCACAAGCGCATCGTCGCCGTCATCGGCGATTCCACCTTTCTGCACATGGGGATGCAGGGGCTGCTGAACATCGCCTACAACCGGGGCAATGTCACGGTGCTGTTGCTCGATAACCGCGCCGTCGGCATGACCGGCGGCCAGGACAATCCCGGCAGTGGCCGCGACATCCACGGCGATCCCGCGCCGCGCGTCGATTTTGCCAAACTGGTGGAGGCGCTGGGGATCGCGCCGGAGCATATCCATGTGGTCGATCCCTATCTGCTGCCCGTGCTCTTCAAGACCCTGCGCGAGGAAGTCAAATACGAAGGCCCTTCGGTCATCATCACCAACCAGCCCTGCGTGCTGATCGAGGATTACGCCCGGCAACCCGGCTACACGGTCATCGAATCGGCCTGTACCGGTTGCGGCAACTGCGTGGACGTGGGTTGTCCGGCCATTCACGTCAGCCGCCGCGAAAAGGTGGTCAAACCCAATGGCCGCGAAGTGGAACTGGCCTTCACCACGATCGAAACCGCCGCCTGTACCGGCTGCAAACTCTGCCTGCAAGTCTGCGGCCCGGACGCCATCCAGCCCGCCCTGCCGGCTGCCGTGCCGGTGAATTTTGTGTAATTCCAGTTTCAGCGTTTTGCGGCGTCGACCACAATGAATCTCCCCTCCCCCGCTTTGCCCGATCCGCGCTGGGCTGCCGCGCTGGCACACAGCCGTTACCTCTCCCGCCTTTTTGCCGCCCGTCCCGAACTGCCCGCCGTGCTGGCGGCATGTTGGGAGGCGCCGATCACGCCGCAGACGCTCACGGCTCTGCTTGCGCCGCCTGCCCATGACGAAGCCAAACTCAAGCAGCAGTTGCGCCGGATGCGGCAGCAGGCGATAGCCTGGCTTGCCCTGCGCGATTTGTGCGCTCTCGCGCCGCTCTCCGAGGTGGTGGAAGCCATGACCCTGCTGGCGGAAGTGGCCACCAACGCCGCGCTGGCCTTCTGCCACCGCGAACTGGCGGCGACTTTCGGCGAGCCGCTGGATTCGGCGGGACGTCCGCAGCGTCTGATGGTGGTCGGCATGGGCAAGCTGGGCGGACGCGAACTCAATGTTTCCTCGGATGTGGATTACATCTTCGTCTACCCGGAGGACGGTGAAACCACAGGGCCGCGCCGGATCGACAATCATGATTTTTTCTCCCGGCTAGGCAAGCGCCTGATCGCCGCGCTGGGCGAAATCACTGCGGACGGTCAGGTGTTCCGCGTCGACATGCGGCTGCGTCCCAACGGCGATTCCGGGCCGCTGGTGGTATCGCTCACCGGACTGGAAAATTATTTCATCGCGCAGGGACGCGAATGGGAACGCTACGCCTGGATCAAGGCGCGGGTGCTCAACATGGGCGAAAATGCCGACGCCGCCACTCAGGAATCCATCCGGGCGATGTGCAACATGGCGCGGCCTTTCGTCTTTCGCAAATATCTGGATTTTGGCGCGATCAACGCCATGCGCGACCTGCACGCGCAAATCCGGCGCGAGGTGGCGAAAAAGGACATGGCCGACCACATCAAGCTGGGGCCGGGCGGTATCCGCGAAATTGAATTCATCGCCCAGGTATTCCAGTTGATTCGCGGCGGACGCGATCCCGGCCTGCAAATCCGCCCTACCCTCGCGGTGCTGGAGGCGCTTGCCGCGCGCGGCATCCTGCCCATGCAAACCGCGCAGGAATTGACCCTGGCCTATGAATTCCTGCGCCGGCTGGAACACCGTCTGCAATACGTGGACGACCAGCAAACCCACCGTCTGCCGGAAAACGCCGAGGCACAGGCGCGCATCGCCACGAGCATGGGCTTGCCCAACTGGCACGCCCTGCTGGGAGAACTGGACGCGCACCGGCGCACGGTGAGCCTTCACTTCGAGGCGGTTTTTTCCGATCCCCATGCGGGCGAACATCCGCTTTCCGCGCTCTGGCGGGGACATCTGGAGACGGAAGCAGGCAGTGCAAGGTTGTCTGAACTGGGTTTTGCCGAAACGGAAGCCATTTACGCACGGCTGGACACCCTGCGCAATGGCGCGCGCTACCGGCAATTGCCGACGGCCAACCGCGAGCGGCTGGATGCGGTGGGGCCGCGTCTGCTCGAATGCGCGAGCCGCAGCGAACACCCCGATTCAGCCTTTGCGCGCGTGCTGGATTTTCTGGAAGCCATCGCCGGACGCGGTGCCTATCTCGCGCTCCTGCAACAATATCCGCAGGTGCTGTGCAAGGTGACGGACATGATGGGCGCGTCCTCATGGGCGGCGGATTATCTCCGGCAGCATCCCATCCTGCTGGATGAATTGCTGGATACCCGTCTGCTGGACGCGGCCACGGACTGGACCGTCTTTCGCGCCCGGCTTGCGCGCCAAATCGACGACGCGGCAGGCGACATGGAACGGGAAATGGATCTCCTGCGCGAGGCGCATCACGCCCAGGTTTTCCGCCTGCTGGCACAGGATCTGGCGGGACAGCATTCGGTAGAGCGTCTCTCCGATCACCTGAGCACGCTCGCCGACCTCATCCTGGCGGTGACGCTGGATCTGTGCTGGAAGAAACTGCCGCGTCGCCATCGGGAATCCCCGGCTTTTGCGGTCATCGGCTATGGCAAGCTGGGCGGCAAGGAACTGGGTTACGTCTCCGACCTGGATCTCGTTTTTCTTTACGACGAAACAGACGAGCACCCCGACGCGCAGCAAAATTACACCCGCCTGGGGCAACGCATCAGCACCTGGCTTTCCGCGCGCACGTCCGCCGGGCAGATTTTTGAAACCGACCTGCGCCTGCGCCCCAATGGGGAATCCGGCGTGCTCGTCCCCACGCTTGCCGCCTTTCGCGCCTACGAGGCGAAGGAGGCGTGGATCTGGGAGCATCAGGCGCTCACCCGCGCCCGTTTTGTCGCCGGCGACCCGGCGCTGGGCGCGAAATTCGAGGCGACGCGGGAAGAAATCCTGAAACTGGCGCGCACCCCGGAAAAACTGCGCGCGGAAGTGCACGCCATGCGCCAGAAGATGCTGGATAACCGCAAGCCGCACGCGCCGGAAGTCTTCGATCTGAAACAGGATGAAGGGGGACTCATCGACGTGGAATTCATCGTGCAGTATCTGGTGCTGGCCTACGCGCGGGAACATCCCGCGCTCACGGCCAACCGGGGCAATATTGCCCTGCTGGGTTTTTGCGCGGATTTGAACCTGATTCCCGCCGCGCCCGCCCGCGCCGCGCAGGAAGCGTATCGCGCCTACCGCCGCCAGCAACACGCCAGCCGCCTGAACGCCCTCCCCCCCCTCCTGCCCCGCGCAGTCTGGGAAGCACACATCCACGCCGTGCGGGAACTGTGGCGGGCCGTGTTCGGAATTCATGCCTCTCAGTGAGGAAGGGGAAGGGCAACGTTGAAGGGCCGCGCCCGTCAGGCATGGCGTTACGCGCTTCGCCCCTGTCGGCACAAACAATAGCCGCAAGCCATTATCCTGATACAGAATGATTATTTGTGTTTCTGGGATGATCCTATCTATACTGGTTCCAGAATCAGGAATGTCAGGGAAAACTCTGCCAAAAAGCTGTCCACGGGGCTTTGCCTCTCGCAATGACGATGAGTCAGAGCTTCCCCAGAATTTGATCCCGCCTTTATTCACGATCACAGTAGGGGAAAGTCATGTCCAACGAAGCGAAATGCCCGGTACACCAGATGGTTGCCGGAGGCGGCACGACCAGCCAGCACTGGTGGCCCCATCAATTGCGCGTGGATTTGCTGAACCAGCATTCGGAAAAATCCCATCCGCTGGGCAAGCAGTTCAACTATGCCGAAGAATT
>JAISWQ010000108.1 GCA_031271025.1 Zoogloeaceae bacterium
ATTCATCGCCGCCAGTTCGTCTGGCTTGGCAAGCATGTCGACATCCTTGACCTCGAAATCCAGCCCTTTTTCATAGAGCACAATGCGGCAACGGTGGCTGAAAGGACAGGTCGTCCCGGAATAAAGAATCATCATGGCAGGTCATCCTGAAAACGATTCGGCATCGTGCCCGGTCATGAAACGCCGGGACGCGATGCCGCGAGGTGAAAACAGAAAGATTAATGCACGTCTTTCCAGTAGTCTTTCTTGAGCAGATAGGCAAACACGAAGAGCACGCCCAGGAACACCAGCACGGCAATGCCCAGTTGCGTGCGCAACGCCGCCTGCGGCTCCGCCGCCCAGGTGAGGAAACCCACCAGATCGCCCACTTGCTTGTCATACTCGGCAGGCGCGTACTGGCCTTGCTGCACCAGCTTGAATGTCGGCTTGGCGTGGCTGTCGGCGCCCTCCATTTCCACCAGCTCCTGCACCCCCTGCAAACCCGCAAGAATGTGCGGCATCCCCACCTTGTCGAAGGCAACGTTGTTCCAGCCCGTGGCGCGGGATTCATCGCGGTAGAACGTCCGCAGATAGGTGTAAAGCCAGTCCGCGCCGCTGCCCTCTTCGGAAGCGCGGGCGCGCGCCACCAGAGAAAGGTCGGGCGGAGCCGCGCCAAACCATTTCTTGGCATCTGCCGCGCTCATGGCCGTGGTCATCTGATCGCCGATCTTTCCGTCACTGAACACCAGATTTTCCATGATCTGCTTTTCAGAAAGCCCCAGATCCGTCAGCCGGTTGTAGCGGATGGCGGAGAGGCCGTGACAGCCCTGGCAATAGTTGACGAACAGCTTGGCGCCATTTTGCAGGGCCGCCTTGTCGCCGGAGACATTCGGCGCGCGATCCAGCTCCGGGCCGCCCGAGGCCAACGCCAGCGCGGGCACGAGCAGCAATCCCGCCAACAGGGTTTTCAGGTTGCGCATGGTCTTCATTTCCAGGTCACCCTTTCCGGTACAGGTTTGCATTTGTCAATCTTCGACCAGAACGGCATGGTCAGGAAGAAGAGGAAGTAATAGACGGTAAAAATCTGGGCAATGACATCACCATCCAGAAAGCCCGTGTCGAAGAACTTGTAGCCCGGCGCCTTGGTGCCCAGATAGCCCAGAATCAGGAAGGCAAACACGAAAACGGCCAGCAAGGTCTTGAAAATCGGCCCGCGATAGCGGATGGACTTCGCCGGACTGCGATCCAGCCAGGGCAGGAAGGCAAGAATCACCACCCCCGCGCCCATTGCGATCACGCCCCAGAGCTTGGCATCGATCCAGAAGAAGTTCCAGACCATCGCGCGCAGCATCGAGTAGAACGGCGTGAAATACCAGACCGGCGCGATGTGCGGCGGTGTTTTCAGCGGATCAGACTGGAAAAAGTTGTTGTATTCCAGGAAATAACCGCCGCCCTCTGGCATAAAGAACACCACGATGGAAAACACCGCAAGGAAGACGACTACCCCCACGATGTCCTTCACCGTGTAGTAGGGATGGAAGGGAATGCCATCCAGCGGGATTCCCTTTTCGTCGAGCTTGTCGCCGATTTCCACCCCATCCGGGTTGTTGGAGCCGACTTCATGCAGCGCAATCAGGTGCGCCGCGATCAGACCCAGCAGCACCAGCGGCACCGCGATGACGTGGAAGGAGAAGAAGCGATTCAGGGTTGCGTCACTGATGACGAAATCACCACGAATCCAGATGGTCAGCGGGTCGCCGATCAGCGGCAGGGCGCTGAAGAGGTTGATGATGACCTGCGCCCCCCAGAGCGACATCTGCCCCCAGGGCAGCAGATAGCCCATGAAGGCTTCCGCCATCAGGCAGAGGAAAATCAAGACACCGAAAATCCAGACCAGTTCGCGCGGCTTGCGATAGGAGCCATAGAGCATCCCCCGGAACATGTGCAGATACACCACGATGAAAAAGGCCGAAGCGCCGGTCGAGTGCATATAGCGCACCAGCCAGCCCCAGGGCACATCGTACATGATGTAGTTGACGCTCGCGAACGCGCCGGGAATACCGTTGGCGTTCAGATTGCCATCCGGCTTGTAGTGCATCACCAGAAAGATGCCGGTCACGATCTGGATCACCAGCACCAGAAGCGCCAGCGAGCCAAAGAAATACCAGAAGTTGAAGTTTTTGGGCGCGTAGTATTCGCCGACTTGCGATTTCCACAGCATGGTTGCCGGGAAACGTTTGTCCACCCATTCCAGCAAATCGCCCAGATGGGAGCCATCGGACTTGTATTTTTCGTAATTCAGATTGGTTGACATCGCTCATGCCCCCTGAGTGTCTTCGCCGATCAGGATACGGGTATCGGAAAGATACCGGTACGGCGGAATCGGCAAGTTGGTCGGCGCGGGTTTGTTCTTGAAGACACGCCCGGAAAGGTCGAACGTGGAACCGTGACAGGGACACAGAAACCCACCCTTCCAGTCCGCGGGCATTCCCTCTTCCGCGCCGTTCTTGAACTTGGTGGTGGGCGAGCAACCCAGGTGGGTACACACGCCGATCATGACGGAGATCGCCGGATTCCTGCCCTTGATGGTGCGTGAAACACCCTCGCAGTATTGCGGTTGTTCGGCTTTTTCGGATTTGGGATCGGAAACCGCGCTGTCCAGAGATGACAGGGTATCCAGCATTTCCTGGGTGCGATTGACAATCCAGACGGGTTTGCCGCGCCATTCAACGGTCATGATCTGACCCGTTTCCAGCTTGCTGATGTCGACCTCAACCGGCGCGCCTGCCGCCTTCGCCCGCTCGGAAGGTAACATGGTGGAGACGAACGGCACCAGTGCCGCCAGTACCCCAGAACCGCCAACCGCTGCCGTGGCAACGATCAATCGCCGTCTGCCGCAGTCCATTTTTCCTTGATTGCTCATAGCACAGTTCCCTGTTGTTGACTTGAGACGAAACCCGCTAATTATACCTAGCCCGAAGGCGAATGTCAGGAGGGATGAAGTAGAAAACAGGGCTTTTTCACCCCATCCGGCAACAACTGCCGACACCGTGGAATCGCGGCAAAATCCCAGTGTTTTTGTGCCCAATCCCAGACTTCCGTCACCCGCGCCCGCCGCAATCCCAACGGCGGGCATTGCCCCAGAAAGCATAGCGCCGCCACCAGATTTTCCGCCGCGCGCGCGATTTCCAGCGGCGGCGCCAGGGTCTGCTTGGAGAGTTTTTCCCCCGTCGCGTCGACCACAACCGGCAGATGCGCGTAGCTCGGTGTCGCCACAGCCAAAGCGCGTTGCAGAGCGATTTGGCGCGGAGTGGAATCCAGCAAATCCGCGCCGCGTACCACGTGTGTAATCCCTTGATCGGCATCATCCGTCACCACGGCGAGCTGATAGGCAAAAAGACCATCCGCGCGCAACAGGACAAAATCGCCTGTTTCCTGCGCAAGATTCTGCTCCTGTGCGCCCTGCACCGCATCCATGAAAGAGACCGGCTGATCCGTCACCCGAAAGCGCCAGGCACGCGGCGTTCTGCCTGCCGGCCATCCCGCGCGACAAGTCCCTGGATAACGCAGGCTGCCATCCAGCGCGCGAATATGGGTGGCCGCCGCGATTTCCTTGCGCGAGCAGGCGCAACCAAAAACCAGTCCCTGGGCGCGCAATCTTTCCAGCGCGGCGCGGTAAGCCTCCAGCCGCGTACTTTGCCATAACACCGCGCCATCCCAGACAAAGCCATAGGCTTCCAAGGTCTTCAGGATGGATTCCGCCGCCCCAGGCGTGTTGCGGGGCGCATCCACATCCTCCATGCGCACCAGCCAGCGTCCGCCCTGCGCCCGCGCTTCCAGACAGGACGCCAGTGCGGCAATGAGCGAGCCAAAATGCAAATGTCCGGTCGGACTGGGCGCGAAACGGCCACAATAAGGGAAAGCGTCAGGAACCGGGGAAGAATGAACATTCATGCGCGCCTGTCCGGGAGCAATGAAAAGTGGCGGTTTTTCCTGGCGAAACGCAAGTCCATGTCCCTGCCTTCGTCATGAGCGAGGGGGAGGCATCCGCCGCTTTTGATTGTACCCCCGGCAGGCGCTCTGCCCGGGGCGTGGTTGAAGTGGCCGTTTTTGTTCCAAGCGAAGTACAGACGCAAGGCTCATGCGCTCACCTTCGTCATTGTGAGCGGCCTTCATGGCCGGGTGGCCATCCAGAAGCCAACAGGCGGGGCGCAGCGCCGGAAATCAGGAAACAGGAAACGGAAGACAGAGGAAGCTTCCTCCGCTTCTAATCGCCCCCTAATTGCCTTCCGCGCAACACAAGCCTCGCCTTGCGTGTTATGCTGAACGACCGGGAAGAATCCGGCGAACTTGCCGGGGTTTGCCCGTCCATTCAAAAAGCATGATGTCTAATGTTTACACTTGCACTTGCCGAAGGAGACAACCATGGCGCAAACACAAATTCAGGAAACCAAAATCATCTCGGCGGATGCCACCGCACTGGGCGTATTTGGTCTTTCGCTCATCACTTTTGTCGCTTCAACCCAGAAACTGGGCTGGACGACCGGCTCGGTCTATCTGGTGCCCTGGGCCTTGTTTCTCGGCTCCGTTGCCCAGATTTGGGCGGCTGCCGTGGATTTCAAACGCAACAGCTATTTTGGCGCTATCGTGCTTGGCGCGTTTGGCCTCTTCTGGATTGCGGTGGCGACACATTGGGGCATTGCCAACGGCTGGTTCGGCGCGGTGCCCGCAAACGCCGATCCCCGCCAGTTCGCCTATGCCTGCCTGGGCTATCTCATCTTTTGCGTGTTCATCACCATTGCCGCCTTTGAGGCGAACAAGATCTTCGGCGCCATCATGGTACTGATTCTGGTGTTGCTCCTCTCGCTGGGACTGGCCGGATTGGGCGTAAATCCAGGATTTTTCAATTCCAGCGCGGCCTGGGCGGAGTTTTGCATTTCCATGCTGGGTTTTTATGGGGCTGGCGCTATCTTCCTCAACACTTTCTTCAACCGCACCGTGCTGCCGCTGGGCAAGCCGATGGGCTGGGTCAAGAAAGGCTGATGCTTCAGCGCCTTCTCGAAAGAGCCATCACAAACCGCGCCTTGGGCGCGGTTTTTTTGCGCGTGGCACTGCGGCAGATGCGGCGCACATGTAATGCCAGGCGCAATGTTCCCCCTCGCAAGACTATACCGCCTCATCGCGTCGCTGCGCGCCGTGCCATGACGATGCGGGGGAAGGCGTCGCCTCAGCCCACGCGACTACCTGGATATGGCCTGCCGCTCGATCTGTACACCTACCCGCCCCACGTCTTTCAGCACGCCCAGTTTGGCGATGCGCACCCTGACTTGCGCGGCGGAAAATTCCGTCAGCACCAAGGCGGCAATCCACTCCGCCAGCGTTTCCAGCAAATTGAAGTGGCGCTCGGCAAGTTCCGTTTTCAGGCGCGCAACAACGGCAGCATAATCAATGGTGGCGTGCAAATCGTCTGTTGCGCCATCCAGCGGCAGGTGGCTGATTTCCAGATCCAGCACCACGGTTTGCGGCATTGCCTTTTCGCGCGGGTAGATACCAATCCAGGTTTTGAGGCGCAGCGCCTCGATGAAAATGATGTCCATGCAGTGACCGCATCCGGGGCGGCTTCAGGTGTAGAATCCGCGCGGATTCTACTCCTTCCTCCCGCAATTTCATGTCCACTGCCGCCTTCATTGCCCTGCCGGTTTGCCTTGTTGCCTATCTGATGGGTTCCATTCCCTTTGCGGTTCTTTCCGCGCGGCTTTTCCACCTGTCAGACCCGCGCACCTATGGTTCCGGCAATCCGGGCGCGACCAACGTCCTCAGGAGCGGCAACCGCAAGGCGGCGCTTGTCACCCTTCTGGGCGATACGCTCAAGGGCGCGCTTGTCATCCTGCTCTGCCGGATGCTGGGGCTCCCGGAATGGCTCACAGGGTTGGCGGCGCTTACCGCCTTTTTCGGTCACATCTTCCCTTTGTTCCTGCATTTCAGGGGCGGCAAGGGTGTGGCAACAGCGGGCGGCTGCCTGCTTGCGCTGGAACCCTGGGTTGGACTTTTGGCCCTCGCCACCTGGATCGCCGTCGCCGTCGGCCTGCGCTATTCCTCGCTTGCCGCCATTTGCGCGGGTCTGGGCGCGCCGATTTATTCCTTCCTCATCTACGGTTTCGGCGGCCAGTTCCTGATCGCCCTCGTCATGGGCGCAACCCTGATCGTCAAACACCGCACCAATCTCCAGCGTCTTGTCGCCGGTACGGAAGCAAAAATCAGGTAAGACTGGCGGCCCCCTCAAACGGCCTTGTGCCGCTTTTCCTGAGGGAATGCCATCATGTGCAGAAAAGGCAAAAAAACGGAAGCGTGCACTACAATGAAACTATCTTTTGCACATGTGAAGGAGAGCGTCATGGGAGGGTTTGATGTGCGCTTCGCGCCCTGTGAGGCCGTCAGGGAAATGGTGATTCTGGATCAGACCCAGGAGGAATGCGCCCAGGAGCATCTGTGTCCGCAAGGTCGAATTTGTCCTTTGGACGGCTGTTTTGCCGAATATTCCGGTCTTTTTGAGTGTGAGATGCCGCTTTTTCTCTCCGAGGTGACAAAGCATTGAGGCACTTGCCGGACACGCCCCGGATTCGTTGCGCCGGAAGTAAGTGATGCTTCCGGCGTATTGTGTTCTGGGGAGACACTCAAAAGCTGTTTTGAACCAATACGATGCGCGCAAGCGCCACGTCAATCTTTCCATCCTGCCTTTCTCTCCGCAAGCAAGGGTAAAATCCGACACTTCGTTTTTCTTCCGCGGTTTCTTTCATGCGTTACGTTTCCACGCGCGGTGCGTCCCCTGCCCTGCCTTTTTGCGACATCCTCCTGGGCGGTCTCGCCCCGGACGGCGGTCTTTATCTGCCCGAGACCTATCCCCGCGTCAGTCCTGCCGATCTGACAGCCTGGCGCACGCTTTCCTATGCCGATCTCGCCTTTGAGATTCTTTCCCGTTTCATCGACGACATCCCGCCCGCCGACCTGAAAGCCCTGATCGATACGACCTACACCGCCGAAACCTATCGCTTTGTCGCGCATCCCGGCGAAGCGGCCACGGACATCACTCCGCTCTACTGGCTGGAACCGGGGAAATTTGCCCTTCTCTCGCTTTCCAACGGCCCCACGCTTGCCTTCAAGGACATGGCGATGCAGTGGCTGGGCAACCTTTTTGAATACGTGCTGGAAGCGCGCGATGAACAGCTCAACATTCTTGGCGCGACCTCCGGCGACACGGGCTCCGCCGCCGAATACGCGATGCGCGGCAAGGCAAGGGTCAAGGTGTTCATGCTCTCGCCGCACGGCAGGATGAGCGCCTTCCAGCGCGCGCAGATGTATTCGCTCACGGACGCCAACATTTTCAACCTCGCCGTCACCGGCATGTTCGACGATGCGCAGGATGTGGTGAAAGCCGTCTCCAACGACGCCGTTTTCAAGGCACGCCACAGGATTGGCGCGGTCAATTCGATCAACTGGGCACGGGTGCTGGCGCAGATCGTCTATTACTTCAAGGGCTATTTCGCCGCGACCCGCACGAACGATGAAGCACTTTCCTTCTGTGTGCCTTCCGGCAATTTCGGCAACATCTGCGCGGGACACATCGCGCGGCAGATGGGGCTGCCCATTGATCGCCTCATCCTCGCCACCAACGAAAACGATGTGCTGGACGAATTCTTCAAGACCGGCATCTACCGTCCGCGCAAAACGGCGGAAACCCGCGTCACTTCCAGCCCTTCGATGGATATTTCCAAAGCCTCCAACTTCGAGCGTTTCATCTTTGACCTCGTTGGGCGCGACGCGGAAAAGGTGCGCGCGCTCTGGGCGGAAGTCGACAAGGGCGGCGCGTTCGATCTTTCCGGCACGCCGGAATTCGCGCGCTGCGCGGCGGAGTTCGGCTTCATTTCCGGCAGCAGCACACACGCCGACCGCATCGCCACCCTCCGCGCCGTGCGCGAACGCCATGGCGTCACCATCGATCCGCACACGGCGGACGGCGTCAAGGTGGCCGAAAGCTTGCGGGAGACGTTGAAAACGCCCGTTGTCGTCCTGGAAACCGCGCAGGCCGTGAAGTTTGCCGACACCCTCCGTGAAGCCCTGGGCATGGAACCGGAACGTCCCGCCGAACTCGCCGGATTGGAGGATCTGCCGCAACGCTCGGAGATCATCGCCCCCTCGGCAGAGGCAATCAAAGCTTATCTTTCCGCCCGCATCTGAAAGGAATCCAATGTCCCCATCCGCCCCGCAAACCGTCTATCTGAAAGACTACACGCCGCCTTCCCACCGGATTGAAACAGTGGTGATGCACGTGGATTTCCAGAAAGAGGCGGAAGAAACCGTTGCCTTTGTCACAACGGAGATTGTCTTGCAACAAAACCCGGCTTCCCCCGGCGAAAAGGACACGCTCACGCTCTACGGCGAGGAACTGGAAACCCTCGTTTTTGAAGTCGATGGCAAACCCGCCCGTTTCGAGGAAAGCGAAGGCAAGCGCCTGCTTTCCGGTTTGCCGGAATGGTTCATCCTGAAAACGCGGGTCAAAATCCATCCCGATCGGAATACCCGCCTCTCCGGCCTTTATCGCTCGCGGAACGGCTATTTCACCCAGTGCGAGGCGGAAGGTTTCCGGCGCATCACCTGGTTTCCCGATCGTCCCGACGTGATGACGCGCTTCACCGTCACCGTGCAGGCGGACAAGGCCGAGTTTCCCGTGCTGTTGGCCAACGGCAACTGCCTGGAGACCGGCGAAGATCATCACGGACGCCATTACGCCATCTGGCGCGATCCGTTCAAGAAGCCGTCCTATCTCTTCGCGCTGGTTGCCGCCAGACTGGAGGTCTTGCGTGACCGCTTCATCACCCGGAGTGGACGCAAGGTCGAGCTGGCCATCTACGTGGAACCGGGCAAACTCGATCAGTGCGCTTACGCCATGCAAGCGCTCAAGAAAGCAATGGCCTGGGACGAAGCGCGCTTTGGTCTGGAATGCGATCTGGATCAGTACATGATCGTTGCCGTCAGCGATTTCAACATGGGCGCGATGGAAAACAAGGGACTCAATATCTTCAACACCAAATACGTGCTGGCGCGTCCCGACCTTGCCACCGATGCGGATTTCGAGGGCATCGACCGAGTCGTCGCGCACGAATATTTCCACAACTGGACCGGCAACCGCGTCACCTGCCGTGACTGGTTCCAGTTATCGCTGAAAGAGGGTCTGACGGTATTCCGCGACCAGGAATTCGGCGCGGATACGCATGACCCGAATGTTGCCCGCATCCGCGAAGTGCGTACCCTGCGCGCCGCCCAGTTCCCGGAGGATGCAGGCCCCATGGCGCATCCGGTGCGCCCTGCGTCCTACATGGAAATCAACAATTTCTAGACCGCCACCGTTTATGAAAAAGGCGCGGAAGTGGTGCGGATGATCCAGACCCTGATCGGGCGCGACGCTTTCCGCGCCGGGATGGACGAATACTTTGCCCGCCACGATGGCGAGGCCGTCACCTGCGATGATTTCGTCGCGGCAATGGCGACGGCTTCCGGCTTCGATCTGCAAGGACATTTCCTCAACTGGTACGCCCAGCCCGGCACGCCACACCTTGTCGCCCGCGATGCCTTCGACGCGGCCACGGGGCGCTACACCCTCACGCTGGAACAGAAAAACCCCAAGGCGGCGGAATTGCAGAACGGCACGGTTCATCCCTGCCTGATCCCGGTCAGGATGGCGCTCTTCGACGCCCGGAGCGGCGCGGAACTGCCGGATACGGAACGTCTTTTGCTCCTGAACGAGGCGCGGCAGGATTTTCATTTCGAGAATCTCGGACAAAAACCCCTGCCCTCCCTGCTCCGGGATTTTTCCGCGCCGGTACTTCTGGATTATCCCTGCACGCCGCAGGCGCTTGCCCTGCTGCTCGGTCATGAGCGCGATCCCTTTGCCGCCTGGGAAGCCGGGCAGCGTCTGGCGGGCGATTTGATCCTCACCGCGACACGCGGCAAGCAAACCCATTTTCAGGAAGAAACGCTTGCCGCCTTCATCGCCGCCTTGCGTCGCCTGCTCACGGAATACACGACACGCGGCGCGGCCTTTGTCGCGGAAGCCTTCTCCCTGCCCGGCGAATCCACCCTGGCAGAAACGCTGGCGGCGGAAGGCGAAATCGACCCGGACGCCCTGCGCGCAGCGCGGGACGCCTTGCGTTTCCAGATCGCCCGTCGTCTGGAAGCGGAATTTTCCGCCCTGCATACCGATCTGGCCCCGCAGGGCGATTACCAATTCACGGCGGAAGCAGCGGGACGCCGCGCCCTGCGCAACACCTGTCTTGGCTACCTGCTGGAACTCGACGCGCCGGAATACCGCCAGCTTGCGCTCGCCCGTTTCCAAAGTGCCGACAATATGACCGACCGCTTTGCCGCGTTTGCCGCGCTGGTCAATGTCCGCGCCGAAACCTGCCCGGAACGCGACACCGTGCTGGAACGTTTCCATGCCGACTGGCGGCACGAAGCGCTGGTAATGGACAAGTGGCTTTCCGCGCAGGCCGCCAGCCGCCGCCCTGGCGTCCTCGCCGTGGTGGAAGCGCTCACCCGGCATCCGGCCTTTGACCCTGGCAATCCCAACAAGATTTATGCGCTGATCCGCGTATTTGGCGCAAATCTGGCCGCCTTCCACGCGGCGGACGGTTCCGGCTACCGTTTCATGACCGGGCAGATACTGGCGCTGGATGAAAAAAACCCGCAGGTTGCCTCTCGCCTCGCCCGCAGTTTCGACCGCTGGAAAGCATTCGATCCCGTGCGTAAAACCCATGCCCACGCGGCGCTGGAGACGATGCGCGATCATCCCGGCCTGTCGCGGGATGTGTTCGAAGTCGTCAACCGGGCGCTGGGAGAGTGAAGCGTTTGGGGTCAGGATGTCATGAAGCGAATGAAACGGACGAAACGCGCGGGGCTATGGGCGTTCTTTATCCTGTTGTTGCTGTGCGGTCTGGTGCTGGCCTTGCGGACGGGCTTTGACAGCGATCTGGTGCGGGAGCGCCTCACAACGCAGGTACGGCAGGAAACCGGGCGGGAACTGGTAGTGGAAGGGGTCTTGCGTTTGCGCCTGTTGCCACGGCTGGCGGTGGAAGCCGAGGGCATCCGTCTTTCCAGCGTGGACGGCAAGACGACCTTTCTTTCGCTGGCGCGGCTGACCGGCGCGATCAAGATCATGCCGCTCCTGCAAGGTCAGGTGCGGGTCAATCGCATCGAGTTGCGAAATCTTGAGGTGAATGCCGTGCGTCATGCCGACGGCAGTACCAATTTTGACGACCTGCTGGCGCAAAAAAGCGAGGCAGCGGGCGTCTGGGAAATCGACGTGGAAAAGGCGGTGCTGCTCGATGGAAGTTTGCGCTGGCAAGACGAGGCGAGCGGCGCGTCCTGGGTGGTGAAGGATCTCTATTTGCGGACAGGCCACCTCGGCAAACAGGCGCGGGGGACGCTGGAAGTCGAGGGAAAGGTCGAAAATCAGGAGCGCCTTCGGGCAGGACTGCGCCTTGAAACACACTACTGGATCAACGGAGGCGAAAATTTTGTGCAACTGGATACGCCCAACCTGTCGTTCAAGGGCGAAGCGGGAGAAGCGCCCTTCAAGCTGAAAGCCGCGCTGCGCAAGCTGCGCGTCCGCGCGGGCGCAACCCCTGGATTGGCTCTGGAGGACTTTACCGCGCAGGGCGAGACACTGCGGGCGGAAAGCGAGCGCTGGCTGGCCGAGGTGAAACTGGGAACACTGGAACTGAGCCGTACCGATGGCGCGGTACAGGGACTTTCTGCCGAAGTGAAACAGATGGTGGATGAGACGGCGCGGAATCAGGCGCGTTTGCAACTGGAGGCGCTGAACGGAAAATCGGGTAACTGGCAGGGCAGCCTGGTACTGTCGGGGACGGGTACGCAAGCAGGCACAGCAGGTGATTTCACGGTAAACCTGCCCTTTCATCTTGCGACAGAAGCCACGCCCGTGCTGAACATTTCCAAACTGCGCGCAACAGCGAATCTGCAACCCGGTACACGGCTGGCGCGAGCGTTGCGGCTGGAGGCGGAGGGAAACGTACAGGCTGCGTGGGCAACAGCGGCAACCCAGGAAGCGCCAAAGGAAATCGCCAGCGGAGACCTTTCATTGCACGCGGACGAAAGCCGCCTTGCCCTCTCCTGGCAATTGCGCGCCCTGCACCCTCTGGAAGCGCGGGTCGTGGCAACGCTCGACAAGCTGGATCTGGATCGTTACCTGAAACCCGCCCCCGCCGGAACGACAGCGGACACACCCTCCAGCACGGAAATACCCAAGGCGGAGGCAGACGAGGGTTTTCGGCTTTCCGGGACGGTGAAGGTGGGGGAATTGCGCTATCAGGGGGTGACGGCCTCCGGGCTGACGGGCGAATTGCGCTGGCGCGACGGCAAGCTGGAAGTGAGCAAGCCTGTGCCGAAAAAATCCAGGAGACCTGCCGTCGTCTCGCGTAAAAAGCGCAGGAAAGTCTGATGCGCGGGTGGGCTGCCAGTGGTTTTGGGCACAGCTTGCGCTGAAATGAGACAGACCCGGAGTGGCGCGGGCGTGATAGGCTTCATCCCCTGCCTGTGCCGCGAAACCTTTTCCAGACCATGACATGATGTTGCCGTTTTCCCTTGCCCAACTCAATTTCACCATTGGTGACCTGGAGGGCAATCTTGCCCTGATGACCCGCGCCGCGCAACGCGCCGCCGCGGAAGGCGCGCGCATGGTGGTGTTTTCCGAACTGGCGCTCACCGCCTATGCCCCCGGAGATTTGCTGGATGAACCGGATTTTCTCGTCCGGCTTGCGGCGGCACGGAACCACCTGCGGGAAGCCAGCCGTTGCACGCCCGGACTCTATTGGGTTGCCGGCACGCCCCTGTCGCGCAAGGCGCCGGGCAAAGCGCTGGCCAATGGATTGATGGTGCTGCAAGACGGCGAGATTGTGCTCACTTACGCCAAGCAGCTTCTGCCGACCTATAACGTATTCGATGAGCGCCGCTATTTTGAACCGGGGGCGGAAACGGCGGCGACGCTCCTCATCGACGGCGTGAAAGTCGGCTTTCTCATTTGCGAGGACGCCTGGAACGACGCCGGAGCGGATTACCCGGTCAATCCCGTTGCGCGGCTGGCGACGGAAGCGCCGGATCTGGTTGTCGTCATCAACGGCAGTCCTTCCAGCGTGGGCAAGCGCGAGCAACGTCAATCCGTGCTTCTGGCGGCCAGTCGCCGGCATGGCCTGTCCATGGTGTATGTCAATCAGATAGGGGGGCATGACCAACTGGTATTTGACGGTGCTTCCTTTGCCGTGACGCCTGCGGGGCTGGTTTTTGAGGCGGCGCGTTTTGCGGAAGACCTGGTGTCCCTGCGCTGGCGCAACGGGCAGTTTCTCGACCGACAGGGCAGGGCGCTGCCCGCGCCTGACGCGGCGGGTCTGGCAACGCTGGAATTCTATCGTCGGCAAATCGTGCTGGGCTTGCGCGATTATGCCCGCCGCTGCGGGTTTCAAAAGGCGCTGATCGGATCTTCCGGCGGCATCGACAGCGCCCTGACGCTGGCGCTGGCGGTGGAGGCGCTGGGGGCGGAAAACGTGATTGCCGTGACCCTGCCGTCGCGGGTATCCAGCGCGGGCAGCGTGGAGGATTCCGTGGCGCTGTGCCAGAACCTGGGGGTAACGCTCTATCAGCATCCGATCGAGGCGCTGGTGGCAACCTGTGAGGTGGAATTCCAGCGCGCCTTTGCTGTGCCGCTTGAGGGACTGGCGCTGGAAAACCTGCAAGCGCGCGCGCGCGGCGTTGTGCTGATGGCCTTTTCCAACCAGTTCGGCGCGCTGCTCCTCACTACCGGCAACAAGAGCGAGATTTCCGTCGGCTATTGCACGCTGTATGGTGATACCAACGGCGGTCTGGGGTTGATCGGCGATCTCTACAAGACAGAAGTCTTTGCCCTTGCCCGCCACCTCAATGAAAGCGCCGGACGCGCACTGATTCCGCAGGCCATCATCGACAAGCCGCCTTCCGCCGAACTTGCGCCCGGACAGAAGGATACCGACAGCCTGCCGCCCTATCCGGTGCTGGATACGATCCTGAAAGTCCTGATCGAAGGCGAACAGCTCTCCGCAGGCGAACAGGCCGAAGTCAGGGCGGCTTACACGCGGCTGGCGGCAACGGCGGAGGGTTCCGCCCTGATCGCGCGGGTAAAACGGATGATCTGGAAAAACGAATACAAGCGCCGCCAGGCGCCGCCCATTCTGAGGCTGCGTCCCCGCGCCTTTGGCAGCGGTCGCCAGATGCCGATTGCGGCGCGTTACGAAGAATGAGCGGGCTTTCTGCTAGACTCCGCCCCGGTTTTTGTTCTTTTGCGCGCGACCGTTCGTGGTCTGGCGCGTCTTGTTTGAAATCGTTGCCTTGTTCAGGAGTTCCCCATGCGTTTGTCCCCGCACACCACCAACATCCTTGTCGTCGGTATCGGCGGTCAGGGCGTGATGACGGCTTCCGAGATTCTCTCGCAGGCGGCCATCTCACAGGGTTACGACGTGAAGAAGACCGAAGTCGCGGGCATGAGTCAGCGTGGCGGCGTGGTTTCCTCGCATGTGCGTTTTGGGGAAAAGGTGCGTTCGCCGCAGATTGTTCCCGGCGAGGCGGATATTCTGGTGGGTTTTGAGGCGGCTGAGGCGATGCGCTGGAGCCACTACCTGCGCCCCAGTGGAATCGCCATGGTGAACGTCCTGAAGCTGGAACCGCCTGTGGTTTCGCTGGGGCTTTTTGCTTACCCGGAAGCGCCGGTTGCCGCCGTGCGCGAACAGGGTGTGGAGGTCCGCGATTTCGATGCCGGAGAGATTGCCCGTGAACTGGGCGACCTGCGGCTGGTGAATACCGTGATGCTGGGCGCCATTTCGGAACATCTGCCCTTTGCTGCCGAAACCCTGAAACAGTGCGTCATGCGCCGCTTCGCGGCGAAAAAACCGGAAGTGGCCGCGCTGAATGCCAAAGCCTTCGATTTGGGACAGCGCGCAGGGAAAGGGCTTGACAATCCCACAAATTGTCAAGCCTTGCCCGATCATCTGTTGTGAAATGACCCTGCAACCTTTCCATCTGAATGCGCGTCTGGAGGAAGAACTGGCGCGTCTCCACGCGGCGGGTCTGACCCGGCGGCGGCGGGTGCTGGATTCGGCTTCCGCGCCGCGGGTTCGCGTTGAAGGCCGCGACCTGCTGGCTTTTGCCAGCAACGATTATCTTGGCCTTGCCGCGCATCCCGAACTGGTAGAGGCGCTTGCGGCAGGAGCGCGGGAATATGGCGCGGGGGCGGGGGCTTCCCATCTGGTCAATGGTCATCTGCGTCCACATGAAGCGCTGGAGGCGCGGCTTGCGGCCCTGACCGGATTCCCGGCGGCGCTCACTTTTTCCAGCGGCTATCTCGCCAATCTGGCGGTAACGCCAACGCTGGCGGCGGGGCGCGAGGACGCCATTTTTGCCGACAGGCTCAATCACGCTTCGCTCATCGACGCCGCGCAGCTTTCCCGCGCCCGGCATCACCGTTATCCGCATGGCGATCTGGTGACACTGGAAAAACAGCTTGCGGCCAGCACGGCGCAAACCAGGGTGATCGTCACCGATGCCGTGTTCAGCATGGATGGCGATCTTGCGCCCTTGCCGGAACTTTTTACGCTGGCCGAACGCTTCGACGCCTGGCTGGTGGTCGATGACGCGCACGGCTTTGGCGTGCTGGGCAAAAACGGCGCGGGCAGTCTGGCGCATTGCGGCTTGCCCGCGCATCCGCGTATCGTCCTGATGGGGACGCTGGGCAAGGCGGCTGGCGTGGGCGGCGCTTTTGTGGCGGGATCGGAATGCGTGATCGACTATCTGGTCAACAAGGCGCGCAGCTACATTTTCACCACGGCACAACCGCCCGCGCTGGCTTCCGCGCTGCTGAAAAGCGTGGAACTGATCGAAGCGGGCGCGGAACGGCGCGCGCATCTGCAAGACTTGATCCGGCAATTGCGCGCGGGTGTTGCGGGCTTGCCCTGGCGGCTGCTCGCTTCGGAGACCGCCATCCAGCCTTTGCTGGTGGGCGAAAACGTGGCGGCGCTGGCGCTCTCCCGCAGGCTTTGGGAGCATGGTCTGTGGGTTGCCGCCATTCGTCCGCCGACCGTGCCGCAGGGGACGGCGCGGCTGCGCATCTCGCTTTCCGCCGCGCATACGAAAGCCGACGTGGCGCGTCTTGTCGACGCCCTGCACGCTGCCGCGCGGCAAGAAAATTGACATTGGGGCTTTCTTCCCGCGCCAGTTGGTGGCATCCTCCGCAGATTCGCGGAGAAGCCTCCAGCAAAAATCCAAAGGAGAAACAACGTGTCCTTCATGCCTTGGTCGGAAAAATTTGTGTTGGGAATCGAAGCCATCGACGCGCAGCACCACTGGCTGGTGGATATTACCAATCGGCTGCATGACCAGCTTGAATCGCAGCGCCATGATCACGTCGCCATGCGTGAGATTCTGGAAGGATTGACCGATTACACGATGAACCACTTTATTCTGGAAGAGGAAATGTTTGCTCGTCTTGATTACCCGGAATCCAGGGCGCATATCGAGGAACACAACGCATTTACCCGCCGTACCATAGAGCTTCTGCTGCGCTTTGAAAAAGGGGAAGATACCGTCGATGAAGACATGCTGGAATTTCTGCAAGCCTGGCTGGTGCACCATATCCTGCAAGTCGACAAAGCCTATGTGCCTTTCCTGAAGGCCAAGGGCATCCAGTAGCATGGCCGGGAGGTAGAACAGGAGATGGGAAAATCCCGCCTTGCCGGTTGCGGCATTCGCTGAAGCGGGTAAGATAACGCCCCGCAGTTCGTTCAACCCCTCGATGTCCTTGTCTCTTCGACATCGATCTTGTGATGAGGAGTTCCCTGATGAGCACGAGCAGCAAAAAAGCCAAAGCCGCTTCCAGCGTCCTTTCCATTGATATTGGCATCAGCGAGAAAGATCGCGCCAAAATCTCGGCGGGACTTTCCCGGTTGCTGGCGGATACCTATACGCTTTACCTGAAAACCCACAATTTTCACTGGAATGTCACGGGGCCGATGTTCAATACCCTGCACCTGATGTTCGAGGCACAGTACAACGAGCTGGCGTTGGCGGTGGATTCCCTTGCGGAACGCATCCGTTCGCTGGGCTATCCCGCGCCGGGCACCTACAGCGAGTTTGCCAAACTGACCTCCATTCCCGAACCGAAGGGCGTGCCCAAAGCCGAAGAAATGATTGAACAGCTTCTGCTGGGACAGGAAACCGTGGCACGCACGGCGCGGGAAGCCTTCCCCGCCGCAGAGGCTGCCGGAGATGAACCCACCGCCGATCTCCTCACCCAGCGTCTCCAGGTACATGAAAAAACCGCATGGATGTTGAGAAGTCTTCTGGAGCACTGATTCAGGTTTTTCATTTCCCGCCTTTGGGCGGAATACCTGCCCGTAAAGGCCAGACCTTGCGGGCAGCGTGTTTTTCAACGGCTGTTTTACACGGTGTCGTCTACGCTTCCCCTTTTGTTTGTCGATGAAAGCCTGCTGGCGCTGGCAAAGCCGGCGGGTCTGCTTTCCGTACCCGGACGGGGCGAAGACAATCAGGATTCATTGCTGTCCCGCGTGCAGGTGGAATTTCCGGATGCGCTTGCCGTTCATCGTCTGGACATGGCGACCTCCGGCCTTATCCTGATGGCGCGGGGCAAGACCATGCAAAGCGCCCTGAACCGGCTGTTTGCCGGGCGGCAGGTAGAGAAAACCTATGAGGCTGTGCTGGCAGGGCGACTGGCCGAGGCGGAAGGTTGCGTGGATTTGCCGCTGATCTGCGACTGGCCGCGCCGTCCCCGGCAGAAAGTCTGTTTTCTTCATGGCAAACCGGCACTGACCCGCTGGCGGCTGCTTGCCTACGATGCGACGCGGCATCGTTCCCGTGTCCTGCTCATGCCGGAGACCGGACGTTCCCACCAGTTGCGGGTACATATGCAGGCCATCGGTCATCCGGTTCTGGGGGACGAGTTCTATGCCGCACCGGCTGGACGTGCCGCCGCGTCGCGCCTGCTGCTGCACGCCAGTCGCCTTTTTCTGCCCCATCCGCGCACGGGGGAACCCCTGGAACTTGCCTTGCCTGCGCCGTTCTGAGCGTCTGTTCATTGTACTCAGCCCAAACACAACCCCGGCCTGCGTCAACGAAAGCCTTATAATCCCCTCCTCCTGCGGCAAAGCCGCCTTTTCCTCCCGCACATCCCATGCCTCTCGTCATTCTCGACCGCGACGGCGTCATCAATTTCGATTCGCCGCACTACATCAAGAATCCCTCGGAGTGGAAGCCCATCCCCGGCAGTCTGGAAGCCATTGCCCGCCTCAACCAGGCTGGCTACCGCGTCGTCATCGCCACCAATCAGTCGGGCATTGAACGCGGCATTTTCGACATGGATACCTTGAACGCCATTCACGCCAAGATGCACAAAGCCCTGTTCAGCGTGGGGGGGCGGGTGGATGCCATTTTCTACTGTCCACATTCGGCAGATTCCCAATGCGATTGCCGCAAGCCCAAACCCGGTCTCTTCCGCCAGATTGGCGAACGCTTTCAACTGCCGCTCGCGGGAGTACCCACCATTGGCGATTCCCTGCGCGACTTGCAGGCAGGTTCCGCCGTCGGCTGCCGCCCCATACTGGTCTTGACCGGCAAGGGGGAGAAAACCCGTGCGGACGGTAACCTGCCTACCAATACCCGCGTCTTCCCCGATCTCTCCTCCGCCGTCGACACCCTGCTCACAGAAGGAGGCAGCGCATGATTTTCCTGCGTTCCCTTTTCTTCTGGCTGCTGGTCTGCCTGATCACGATTCCGGTCGGGCTGCTGTTGGTATTGTTCGCCCTCCTGCCGCTTTACACGCGCTTTGCCATCGTCGGCGCCTGGCGTACCTGCTTCATGTGGCTGGCGCGCTGGGTGCTGGGTGTCAGGATGGTGGTCAAGGGCCGGGAAAACATCCCGGAAAAACCGGTGCTGGTTCTCGCCAAACATCAGTCCGCCTGGGAAACCGTCGCCCTGCAAGCCATTTTCAAACCCCTGGTTTTCGTCCTCAAGAAAGAGCTTCTGAAAATTCCCTTTTTCGGCTGGGGGCTTGCTTCCGTGCGCATGATTGGCATAGATCGCAACGCCGGACGCGAAGCCTTGAAACAAATGCAGGAAGCCGGTACAGAACGGCTGGCTGCCGGAATCTGGGTGCTGGTCTTCCCGGAAGGCACGCGCGTGCTGCCTGGTGAGCGGGGGCATTACAAGCCCGGCGCGGCCTGGCTTGCCACCCGTACCGGCACGCCTGTCTTGCCAGTAGCGCACAACGCTGGCGAAATCTGGCCGAAAAAAGCCCTCGCCATCCACTCCGGCACCATCACCGTCAGCATAGGCCCCGCCATTGAAACGGCGGGATTGAAAGACGCTGAAGTCAATCGCAGGGTAGAAGCCTGGATAGAAGGCGAGATGCGCGTGCTTTCGCCCTGGCGCTATCCGCCGCAAACGGCAAGTGCAGAATCAGGGTGAATCCAACAAATTCTGGGTTTCGTGCGATCATATCTCTCTGTTTCTTCCTGTTCTCGTCCCGCGCTATCTTCATGTCTTCCCGCCGCTGGTTTTTGCTTGCCCTTGGTCTCATACTCGTCGACCAACTGACCAAACTCGTCGTGCGCGCAGTTTTCGCGATGGGCGAAAAACTGCCCGTTACCGGGTTTTTCAACCTTACCCTGGCTTATAACCCCGGTGCGGCTTTCAGCTTTCTGGCTGACGCAGGTGGCTGGCAGAAATTCTTTTTTGCCGCGCTTGCGCTTGGCATCTCCGCCTGGATCGCCGTGCAGTTGTACCGCCATCCCGAAAAACGCCTGCAAAACCTTGCCCTTGCGCTCATCATGGGCGGCGCCATCGGTAATGTCATCGACCGCTTCGCCTATGGCGCAGTCGTGGATTTTCTCGATTTCTACATCGGCCAACTGCACTGGCCCGCCTTCAATTTCGCTGATTCCGGCATCACCGTTGGCGCGGTGCTGCTGGTGTTGGCGGAAATGAAAAAAACCTGAACCCCTCTTTTTTTCCTGACTTTCGATGCCTGTTACCCCCGCCAGTTTTCTCACCCTGCACTATCGCGTCTCCACGCTGGAAGGCGAAGAATGGGTTTCCACCTTTGGTCTTTCGCCCTCTACCCTGCAACTGGGATGCGGCCAGCTTGCGCCCGCGCTGGAATCCTGTCTTCTGGGACTGGAAGAAGGCGAACGGCGGGAATTTGACCTGCCCCCGGAAGCGGCCTTTGGCGCGGTCAATTCGCACCTCATCGAGCGCATCGCCCGTAGCGCCCTGCCGCCGGAGATGCCCTTGGTCGCGCAATCAGTCGTGGAATTCACCACGCCGGAAGGGCAGTCCTTTTCCGGTTTCCTGCGGGAACTGGATGACACGCACGGCCTTTTCGACTTCAATCATCCGCTGGCCGGAAAAGCGATCCGCTTTGAAGTGGATATCATCGCCATCCTTTAGCCGTCCCTGAAAAAAATGTCCATGACCCTCCTGCTTGCCAATCCGCGCGGCTTTTGCGCGGGCGTCACCCGTGCCATCACGATCGTCGAGCGGGCGCTGAAGAAATTCGGCGCGCCGATCTATGTGCGGCATGAGGTGGTGCACAACCGTTTCGTCTGCGACCGCCTGCGTGCCAAGGGCGCGGTGTTCGTGGAGGAAATCTCCGATGTTCCTGTCGGGGGCACGGTCATTTTCAGCGCCCACGGCGTAGCGCAAGCGGTGCGGCGAGAAGCCGCCGCGCGTGGGCTTACGGTCTTCGACGCCACCTGTCCGCTGGTCACCAAGGTGCATTCCGAAGTGAAGAAGATGCGCGAGGCGGGCTGCGAGGTGGTGATGATCGGCCATCGCGGCCACCCGGAAGTGGAAGGCACGATGGGGCAATGCGCGGACGGCATGTATCTGGTGGAAAACGTGGCGGAGGCAAGCCAACTTGTGGCGCGCACACCGGAACGTCTCGCCTACGTTACCCAGACCACACTTTCCGTAGACGATGCCCGTCGGGCCACAGAGGCGCTCAAGGCGCGTTTTCCCGGCATTCATGGTCCCCGGAAGGATGATATCTGCTATGCCACACAAAACCGTCAGGATGCGGTGAAGCGCCTCGCGGAAGCCTGTGATTTCGTCATCGTGGTTGGTTCCCCCAACAGTTCCAATTCCCGCCGCCTGCGGGAAGTCGCGGTTGGGCGGGGTTGTCCGGCGCAACTGGTCGATTCCGCCGCCGAGATCGAGCCGGAATGGCTCGCGGGCAAAAGCAGAATCGGCGTGACGGCGGGCGCTTCCGCGCCGGAGGATTTGGTCGCCGCCGTGGTGGAACATCTGGTACGTCTGGGCGGCGGCGCGGTAACGGAACTTGAGGGCGCGCAGGAAACCCTGAATTTCCCGCTGCCGAAAGCCTTGCAGGAAGCGGGTTGAGCCACTCAGGCCGGCAACTGTTCGCGGGTCAGCAAAAACACATATGAATCGCCCGCCGAAGTTTCCAGCCAGGTGAAGGGAAGCGCAGGGAAAGCCGTTTCCAGCGCCTCCCGGTTGTGGCCGATTTCCACCACCAGAATGCCGTCCGGGTTGAGCCGCGCCTTCGCTTCGGCGAGCAGGCGGCGGGTAAAGTCGAGACCGTCCGCGCCGGAAGCCAGCGCCAGCGCCGGTTCTTTCAGATATTCCGGCGGCAACGCCGCAACCGATTCGGCGTTGACATAGGGCGGGTTGGAGAGGATGAGATCGTAACGTTCGTTTTTCAGCGCGGCAAAGCCGTCGGATTCGATCAGGCGAACACGCGCTTCGAGGTCATAATCGGCCACGTTCTCGCGGGCGACGGCGAGCGCCTCAGAAGAAATGTCGACAGCATCGACCCGCGCCTGGGGAAAGACCAGCGCCGCGAGAATGGCGAGGCAGCCGGAACCGGTGCACATGTCCAGCGCGTGGGTTATGGCTTCGGGCGCTTCCACCCACGGATGCAGTTGTTCCGCCAGCAATTCGGCGATGAAGGAGCGCGGGATGATGACCCGTTCATCCACGCGAAAGCGATGACCGGCAAGCCAGGCTTCATGCGTGAGATAGGCGGCGGGCAGACGTTCCTCCACCCGGCGGCGGACGAGGTTCAGGAATGCCTCCCGCTCTCCCGGCAAGAGCCGGGCATCCAGAAAGGGTTCGAGTGTGTCCGGTGGCAGATGCAGGGAAAACAGCGCCAGATAGACCGCCTCGTCCCAGGCGTTGTCGCAGCCATGCCCGAAATGCAGACCCGCCTCGTTGAAGCGGCTGACGGCAAAGCGCAGACAGTCGCGCAGGGTGAGGAGTTCGGCGGCGGCGGCGTCGAACCGGGATGGCCTGGTCATTTTCTTTTTCCTATGTTGTCATTTTCAGTGTAAAGCCCACGGCGGCTTCCCTCGTCAAAAGCGAGGGCGAAGCCCGTGGCAATGGCGACGCGGGGAGGTCATCGGCTGTTCCCCAGCTGCCGTTGCAACAGCCGCTCGTGAATCCTGACCAGTGTCGGCAGGGTATCCACGGCGACGCACTCGTCGATCTGGTGGCTGCTGGCGTTTACCGGGCCGATTTCCAGCAGTTGCGGGCAGATTGTGGCGATGAAGCGGCCATCGGAGGTGCCGCCGCTGGTGGAGCATTCCGGGTCGAGGCCGGTGATTTCCCGGATGGCTTGCCGTGCCACCTCGGCAAAATCCCCCCGCTGGGTGAGGAAAGGGCGCGCGCCCAATGTCCAGGCGAGTTCGTAGTCCAGCGCGTGTCTGTCCAGAATGTCCGTCAATCGCCGCTGCAAGTCTTCCGGCGCGCTGGCGGGAGAAAAGCGAAAATTGAAAAGTACTTCCGCGAAGGCCGGGACAACATTATTCGCGCCAACCCCCGCATGAAAATTGGAAACCTGCCAGGTCGTCGGTGAAAAGTGTTCGTTGCCTTCGTCCCAGCGGGTCGTGACGAGTTCGGCCAGCGCCGGGGCGAGCGCGTGGATCGGATTCCTGCCCTTTTCGGGATAGGCGATGTGACACTGGACGCCCTTTACCCTGAGCCTGCCGGAAAGCGAGCCGCGCCGCCCGTTCTTTATCGTGTCGCCGGTCTTTTCCACGGCGGTCGGCTCGCCGACGACGCAATAATCAATGGTTTCATTCCTCGCTTGCAGCCATTCCACCACGGCGGTCGTGCCGTCTTCCGCCTCGCCCTCTTCGTCGGAGGTGAGCAGAAAGGCAATCGAGCCAGGATGCGCGGGATTGGCCGTAATGAAATTTTCCGCAGCCACGAGCATCGCGGCAAGCGATGCTTTCATGTCCGCCGCGCCGCGCCCGTACAAAAAACCATTGCGCACTTCCGGCACGAAGGGCGGGGAAGTCCAGTGTTCCAGCGGCCCTGGCGGTACCACGTCGACGTGTCCGGCAAAACAGAAAAGCGGCGCTGCCGTTCCGCGTCGCGCCCAGAGGTTTTTCGTCTCGCCCCTGTCCAGGGTTTCAAAGTGAAACCCCAAAGGTGCAAGCCGCGCGCGGATCAGGGCAAACGTACCGCCTTCTTCCGGCGTCACGGAAGGACAGGCGATGAGTGCCTGGGCAAGGAGAAGCGTGGCGTCCGGCATGGTTGCGCGTCTTTTGCCTTTCAGACGGAAAAGGTGAATTCCTTGAAGGAAATGCCTTCAGAGTCGGCTTCGGTCTCTGTCTCTGTCGGTATTTCTGGCTGCATGACGCCTTCGGCGACGCGCTTTTCATTATTGGTGGTGCTCTTGGCGTTGTTGATGAGCCAGGAAAGGTTGGTGGGCGAATCCGCATTTTCCAGCGCCTCTTCCAGCGTGATGATTTCTTCCTTGTAGAGCCGGAACAAATCCTGCTCGAAGGTCTGCGAGCCTTGCGCGGTGCTTTGTTCCATCGCTTCCTTGAGCGGCAGGGTTTCGCCGCGCTCGATGAGTTCGCGCACGTAACGGGTATTGAGCAGCACTTCCACTGCCGGGATGCGGACGCCGTCGTCCTTGCGCCGCACCAGTCGCTGCGAGACGATGGCTCTGAGGCTGGTGGCCAAATCCTGGAAGAGCGCCGGACGGTTTTCCAGCGGAAAGAAGTTGATGATGCGATTCAGGGCGTAATAGCTGTTGTTGGCGTGCAGGGTGGCCACGCAGAGGTGCCCCGCCTGCGCGTAGGCGAGCGCCGATTTCATCGTTTCGCGGTCGCGGATTTCGCCAATCATGATGCAGTCCGGCGCCTGACGCATGGCGTTTTTCAGCGCCGAAGCCCAATCCTTGGTATCCAGCCCCAGTTCGCGTTGGTTCACGATGGATTTCTTGTGGCGGAAAAGGAACTCAATCGGGTCTTCGATGGTGAGAATGTGGCCGCTGCGGTGGATATTGCGGTGATCCAGCATGGCCGCGATGGTGGTCGATTTGCCGGAACCGGTTGCGCCTACCAGCAAGAGCAGGCCGCGTTTTTCCAGAATCAGTTCGGAAAGCACCATTGGCATTCCCAAGGTGGAAAACTCCGGGATATTGCCCAGAATGTAGCGCACCACAATCCCGACGGAATTGCGCTGGCGGAAAAGATTGACCCGAAAATTCCCCACCTGCGGAATGCCGAAGGAAATGTTCATTTCCATTTCCCGCGCGAAGATTTGCGTTTGTTCCTCGTTCAACAGTTCCAAGGCAATTTTTTCGATCATGTCCGGAAGCATTACCTGCTGGTTGACCGGCATGAGATTGCCCTGAATCTTGATGTGGATGGGTGTTCCAGCGGAAATGAAAAGGTCGGATGCCTTTTTTTCCGCCATCAACTGAAAGAGCTTGTCGAGTATCATGATTTTTCCGTATTTTTCAGGACACCGCCGTGTCCCTTTCAGGAGGGCGGTGCGGGGTTTCAATCACGCAGGAGATCGTTGATGCTGGTTTTGGCGCGGGTTTGCGCATCCACCTTTTTCACGATGACCGCGCAGTAAAGGCTGTGGCTGCCATCCCTGGCGGGCAGGTTGCCGGAAACCACCACGGAACCGGCAGGCACGCGGCCATAGGTGATTTCGCCGGTGGCGCGGTCGTAGATTTTGGTGGACTGGCTCAGATAGACCCCCATTGAGATCACCGAATTTTCTTCCACGATCACGCCTTCGACGATTTCCGAACGCGCGCCGATGAAGCAGTTGTCCTCGATGATGGTGGGATTGGCTTGCAGGGGTTCCAGCACGCCGCCAATGCCAACGCCGCCGGAAAGGTGCACGTTCTTGCCGATCTGGGCACAGGAACCGACTGTCACCCAGGTATCCACCATCGTGCCTTCGTCCACGCGCGCGCCGATGTTCACATAGGAAGGCATCATCACCACATTTCTGGCGAGGAAGGCGCCGTGGCGCGCTACGGCGGGCGGTGCTACGCGATAGCCTCCGGCGCGGAAATCGGCCTCTGAAAAATCGTCGAACTTGGTGGGCACCTTATCGAAATAACGTGAGACGCCATCCGACATCCGCACGTTGTCATGGGTGCGGAAATAGAGCAATACCGCTTTTTTCAGCCATTGATGCGTCGTCCATTGCCCGTCGATTTTTTCCGCGACGCGCAGGCTGCCCTCGTTGAGACCGGCGACGATAGTGCGAATCGCGGCAATATCGGCCTCCAGGCTCTGCGGCGAAAGATGGGCGCGCGCTTCCCAAAGAGCTTCGATACGGGCGATGAGCGGGTGGGTTTGCGAATGGGTCACGTTCAATATCCTGTTGTGTTGTTGTAAAAATGCTCAAGGGATGCGCACTTGCGCACCGGAAAAGCCAGCGCCCGCAAGAAAACCAGCGGACAAAAAAACAGCGATATTATAGGCGTGATAAGGGTGCGGGCGAGGGCAATGTTCGTGCCTCGAAACGGAGCGGCCCGGTCGGGCCAGACAAAACGCGTTGCGTTCAACCGTTTGGGGCGGCATTGGGTGCAATCCAAAGTGGCGGGAATTTCGTCATTGCGAGGCGCTTTGGCACGAAGCCATCCAGAAAACCGCATGGATTGCCACGAGCCTCTCGCCCCTCGCAATGCCCCCCTCAGTTGCGTGAAGGCATACAACAAACGGACAGCGATATAGTCCACAATACCCACCCTTTCCGAAAAACGGCAAACATGAAAAAGCCTTCCATCGTCCTGTCGGCGGTCGCTCTGGTGCTGGTTGCGGCAATGGCGTTGCTGTTTCGCGGGGGATCCGGCGGCGAGGTTGCCAACGTCTCGCCGGACGTGTCCGCCGTTCGCCCGGCCATGACGGTCACGGTCGCCAGTCCGGAAAACGAGGCGTTGCCGATCCGGATCGCCGCCAATGGCGACATCGCCGCCTGGCAGGAGGCCATCATCAGTTCGGACATGGCCGATCTGCGCTTGGTCGAAGTCCGGGTCAATGTCGGCGATCGTGTGCGGGCGGGGGAGGTGCTGGCCGTGTTCGACGACGAGCCGGTCAAGGTCGCCGTGGCGCAGGCGCGAGCTGCCGTCGTCGAGGCCGGGGCCGTGGTCGCCGAAGCGGAGGAAAACGCCAGACGCGCCCGCGCCCTGGAAAACAGCGGCGCGTTGAGCCGCCAGACCATCGCGCAGTACCTGACCGCCGAACAATCCGCCCGGGCGCGTCTCGCCGCGGCCGAGGCCGCGCTGGCGGCGCAGCGTTTGCGGCTGAAGCGCACCCGCGTCCGCGTTCCCGACGATGGCGTCATCTCCGCGCGCAACGCGACGGTCGGCGCCGTCGCCGGACTGGGCGGCGAACTGTTCCGCATGGTGCGGCAAGGCCGGCTGGAATGGCGGGCGGCATTGAGCGCCCCGGAGCTTCGCCATATTTCGCCAGGCGTCGAGGTCGCGCTCACCTTGGCCGGCGGCCACCGGGTTTCCGGCAAGGTGCGCGTGCTCGCCCCGACGGTCGACGCGCATACCCGCGAGGGGCGGGTCTATGTCGATCTGCCGTCGGATGGCATCACGCGGCCCGGCATGTTCGCCCGCGGCGAGTTCGTTCTCGGCAGCAGTCCCGCCATGACCGTCCCGCAGCAGTCGGTGGTGATGCGCGAAGCCTTCAGCTATGTTTTCACACTCGATGACAGCACGTCCAGCGGCGGCGGTGTCCGCGTCCGCCAGCGAAAGGTCACGACGGGACGGCGGATGGCGGATCGCGTGGAAATCACCGGCGGATTGCCCGCCGACGCGCGGATCGTCGTGGCGGGGGCGGAATTCCTCAATGACGGTGACCTGGTGCGCGTCGTCGCCGAGACGCGGTTTTCCGGGGTAGCTTCCGGGGAAAGCGCGCCATGAACGTTTCGGCCTGGTCCATCCGCAATCCGGTTCCGGCAATCGTCTTCTTCGCCCTGCTCTGTTTCGCCGGTCTGCTCGGCTTTTCCGGCATGAAAATCCAGAATTTTCCGGACATCGACCTGCCGATGGTGACGGTATTCGCTTCCCTGCCGGGAGCCACGCCGGGGCAACTGGAAAACGACGTGGCGCGCAAGATCGAAAACGCGCTCGCCACCCTGCAAGGACTCAAGCATATCCACACGACACTACAGGATGGCTCGGCAACCCTCGTTGCCGAATTCCAGCTTGAAAAGCCGTTGCAGGAAGCGGTCGACGACGCGCGCTCGGCGGTTTCCCGCGTGCGCGCGGATCTGCCGGCCGATCTGCGCGATCCGGTGGTCAACCGGGTCGACCTCGCCGCGCAGCCGATTCTCGCCTTCACTGTGCGTTCGTCGCGTCTCGACGACGAGGCGCTGTCGTGGTTCGTCGACAACACGCTCTCGAAACACCTGCTCGCGGTACGCGGCGTCGGCGCGGTCAACCGTGTCGGCGGCGTCAGCCGCGAAATCCGCGTGACGCTCGATCCCTTGCGTCTACAGGCACTTGACGCCACCGCGGCGGATATTTCCCGGCAACTGCGGCAGGTGCAGACGGAAAGCGCCGGGGGACGCACGGATCTGGGGCACGGCGAACAGCCGGTGCGCACACTCGCAACGGTTGCCTCGGCGGAAGAACTTTCCCGCCTGGAACTGGCGCTTTCGGATGGCCGCCCCATCCGCCTCGCCGATGTCGCGGTCATCTCCGATACGGTGGCTGAACCGCGCACTTTCGCCATGCTGGACGGCAAGCCCGTGGTCGGATTCGAGGTCTCGCGCAGCCGCGGCGAAAGCGAGGTCGAGGTTGGCCGCGCGGTGCGGGCGGCGCTCGGCGAACTGTCGGCCGCGCATCCCGACATCACGGTCACGGAAGCCTTCGATTTCGTCACCCCGGTCGAGGAAGAATACACAGGCTCGTTGCATCTGCTGTACGAGGGGGCACTGCTGGCGATCCTGGTGGTATGGCTGTTCCTGCGCAACTGGCGCGCGACGATCATCTCGTCCGTCGCGCTGCCGCTCTCGGTGATTCCCGCGTTTCTCGGCATGTATCTGTTCGGGTTCTCGGTCAATGTCATTACCCTGCTCGCCCTCTCGCTCGTCGTCGGCATCCTCGTCGACGACGCGATCGTCGAAGTCGAAAACATCGTGCGGCATCTGCGCATGGGCAAGAGACCCTATGAAGCCGCCATGGAAGCGGCTGACGAGATCGGGCTGGCGGTCATCGCCACCACCTTCACGCTGATCGCGGTCTTCCTGCCCACCGCGTTCATGAGCGGCATCGCCGGGCGATTCTTCAGGCAATTCGGCTGGACCGCCTCACTGGCGATATTCGCCTCGCTCGTGGTGGCCCGCATGTTGACGCCGATGATGGCGGCCTACCTGCTCAAGCCTTCCGCGCGCGATCACGGCGAACCACGCTGGCTGGACTGGTATACGGACAAGGCGGGGCGCTGCCTCAAGCACCGTGGCATGACCCTGCTGGGCGCCGGCGCGTTTTTCGTGCTCTCGATTCTGCTGATCCCTTTGTTGCCGCAGGGCTTCATGCCGGCGGACGACAACTCGCAGACACAGGTCTATCTCGAACTGCCGCCGGGAACGACGCTGGCGCGGACGCGCGAAATCGCGGAACAGGCGCGGCGGCAACTCGGCGGGATCGCGCATGTCGAAAGCGTCTATACGACCATCGGCGGCGGCAGCGCGGGCAGCAACCCGTTCGGGATGTCGAGCGACGGCGAAGTGCACAAGGCGACGCTGACCCTCCTGCTCTCCCCGCGCGCGGAGCGCCCGCGCAAACAGATCATCGAAAACCGCATCCGCGCGGAACTGGAAAGTCTGCCCGGCACGCGCGTCAAGGTGGGGCTTGGCGCTTCGGGCGAGCAATACATTCTCGCCCTGACGGGCGACGATCCGCGGGTTCTGCAAAATGCCGCGCTGGCCGTCGAGCGCGATCTGCGCACCATTCCGGGGCTGGGCAGCATCACCTCGACAGCCAGCCTGATCCGTCCGGAAATCGTGGTGCGCCCCGATTTTGCCCGCGCCGCCGACCTTGGGGTCACCAGCCACGCCATTGGCGAAACCCTGCGGATCGCGACACTGGGCGATTACGACATGGCGCTGGCCAAGCTGAACCTGGCGCAGCGGCAGGTGCCGATCCTGGTGCGGCTCGACGAATCGGCGCGGCGCGATCTCTCCATGCTGGAACGTCTGGCGGTACCCGGCGTGCGCGGCCCGGTCATGCTGGGAGAGGTGGCGCGGCTCGAAATGGCGGGAGGGCCGGCGGTCATCAGCCGCTACGACCGCTCGCGCAACATCAATTTCGAGATCGAACTGGCCGGGCGGCCGATAGGCGACGTATCGGCCATCGTCGCGCAACTGCCTTCCATCCGCAATCTGCCGCCGGGTGTGCGGATCATCGAAATCGGCGACGCCGAAGTGATGGCCGAACTGTTCGGCAGCTTCGGCCTCGCCATGCTGACCGGCGTGCTGTGCATCTATGCCGTGCTGGTCTTGCTGTTCAAGGATTTTCTGCACCCGGTGACGATTCTCACCGCCCTGCCGCTCTCGCTCGGCGGCGCTTTCGTCGGCCTGCTGCTGGCGCGCATGAGTTTTTCGATGCCGTCGCTGATCGGCCTCATCATGCTGATGGGCATTGCCACGAAGAATTCGATCCTGCTCGTCGAATATGCCATCGTCGCCCGCCGCGACCGCGGACTACCGCGCTTCGACGCCCTGCTCGACGCCTGCCGCAAGCGCGCCCGCCCGATCGTCATGACCACGGTGGCAATGGGCGCGGGCATGACGCCCATCGCTTTCGGCTTCGGTTCCGCAGACGCCAGTTTCCGCTCGCCAATGGCCGTCGCGGTCATCGGCGGACTGATGACCTCAACGGTATTGAGCCTCCTGATCGTCCCCGTGGTATTCACCTACCTCGACGACCTGGGGCTGTGGCTGAAACGCGCCATCGGACGCCTCGCCGGAGAGGAACCGGTATCGCAGGACAGATGACCTGGGCATCGCCATGACTGTAGTCCGAGTCTTGCAGGCTGGATAAGCATGGCGCAATCCGAAAGGGTTTTGGGACACAAAGGTGTTTTCGGTTACAGCGGACGAAGGCGCCGTCCGTGCGGATTCCAACGCTGAATACGGCGGAATTTCCACCCGCAGGAGAACGCCTATGCCGGACGCGCCAGAAAAAAACCCCATGCGCCAGAGCGATGGGGTTTTCGGGAAACGAGCCGGATGTCAGGCTGTCGCCGGAGCGTTCTTCCGCACCAGCTTTTCCTTGATGCGGGCGGATTTGCCGGAACGTTGGCGCAGGTAATAGAGCTTGGCGCGACGCACGTCACCACGACGCTTCACCTCGATGGAGGCAACCAGCGGGGAATAGGTCTGGAAAGTACGCTCCACTCCCTCACCGGAGGAAATTTTGCGCACGATGAAAGCGGAATTGAGTCCGCGATTCCTTTTGGCGATGACCACGCCTTCATAGGCATGCAGACGTTCGCGGCTGCCTTCCTTCACCTTCACCTGAACGACTACGGTGTCGCCGGGGGAAAATACGGGTATGGTCTTGCCGTCTTTGGTGAGACGGGCGATTTCTTCCTGTTCCAGTTGCTGAATCAGGTTCATGTGAGACTCCTTGTCAAAAATGTTGTTGTGTTACAGCTCACCGCATTGCTCTGCCGCGATTTCCGCGAGGAGTTGCGTTTCTTCCGCGCTGAACCCCAGTTCGGCGCGCTGCGCGAGGAGATCCGGCCTGCGCGTTCCGGTTCGTGCCAGCGACATTTTCAGTCGCCAGCGTCGAATTCTAGCGTGGACGCCGGACAGAAACAAGGCCGGGCGCGCGGCGCGCGGGGCTGGCGCTGGGCGGGGGGACGGGGGGGGGGCGGGGGGGCGGGGGGG